>DASUQG010000031.1:0-6301 GCA_036280695.1 Thermoleophilaceae bacterium | reverse complement strand
GTCGTCGTCCAGCTCGACGCTGTCGCCCAGCAGGTCGTGCTGGGTGGCGAGCCAGAGCTCGCCGAAGCGCTCGATCGGCAGCTCGCCCCGCTCGCGCCGCTCGGTGTGGATGGCGTCCTCGAAGCGGTTCATCGCCACCTGGCGGAAGACCGCCGCCACAGCGCCGTCGAGCGCGCCGGCGAGCAGGTCGAGGCGCTCGGTCGGACCCGGGGCTCGCTCCAGCAGGCGCTCGAGCACGATGTTCTCGCCGAAGATCGAGGCCGTCTCGGCGAGGGTGAGCGGAGTGGAGAAGTGGTAGATCCCCTGCGGCCGCGCCAGCGAGGCGTGCACGCCGTGCCCCAGCTCGTGTGCCATCACGAGCACGTCGTGCGGGCGCGACGTGTAGTTGAGCATCACGTAGGGATGCGCCGACGGCACCGTGTACGAGCAGAACGCGCCGCCGCGCTTGCTGGGGCGCGGCGGTCCGTCGATGTAGCCGCCGGTGAAGAACTCCGTGGCCGCCTCGCCGAGCTCCGGCGAGAAGGTGCGGTAGCAGTCGAGGACGATCTCCTCGGCCTCGCCGTAGGGGATGCGGTCGTCGCTGTCCGACACGGGGGCCATGCGGTCGTAGGGCGCGAGCTTGTCGAGACCGAGGAGGCGCGCCTTCAGCCCGTACCAGCGGCGCGCGAGGTCGTAGCGGCCCTGGACCGCCTCGATCAGCGCCTGCACCGATTCGTCGCTCGCCTCGTTGGCGAGATTGCGCGAGGCGAGCCAGTGCGGATAGCCGCGCAGCCGGTCCTTGGTGGCCTTGTCCTGGAGCAGCGTGTTGAAGACGAACGCCCGTGTCCGGATGCCGGGGCGGAGGGACTCCGTGACCGCGACGGCGGCCTCGGCGCGACGCTCGCGGTCGGGATCCTGGAGGCGCGAGAGGCCCTCCTCGAGCGACGCGGGCTCGTCACGGTCGGGCAGCGGAACCTCCAGCACGGACGTCTGCTCGGTGAAAAGCCGCTGGAACGCCGAGCCGCCGGTCACGTTCGTTTCCGTGAGGACGCGCTCCTCCGGCTCGGAGAGCTGGTAGGGGAGGTAGCGGCGCAGGGTGCGCAGGTGGTGCGCCGCGAAGCCGAGCTCGGACGCCGCCAGCAGCTCCTCCGCCCGCTCCTCGGGCACGAGGTTCCACTCGAGGTCGAAGAAGAGCAGGTTGGTCTGGATCGCCGCGCCGAGCTCGCGCGCCTTCTGCATGAGCGCGCCGCGCGCAGGGTCGGCGGTGTCGAGCGAGTAGCTCAGCATCGCGTAGGAGCCGGCGCGTCCGGCGAGGTCGTGGATCTCAGCCAGCTCCTGCATGGCCACCGCGAGCTCGGCCACGTCGAGCTCGGCGACGCGGCCCTTGTATCGCTCGGCGAACGCCTCCGCGCGCCCGCGGGCCTCGGTCAGCATCTCCTCCACGGCCTCGGGGCCGCGGCGCTCGACCAGCGGCTCGAGATCCCAGGATGCGGCTTCCAGCTGTTCGTCTACGGTCGCGCTCACCCGGCCGAGGTTAGCCAGCGCCTCGTCAGAGGATCATGCAGGTGGAGGTGCCGTGAGCCAGCAGCTTGCCATCGCTCGCGCGGCGCACGTGTCCCTCGGCGGTCGCGACCCGCCGGCCGCGGTGCACCACACGGCCCTCCGCCAGCACCTCGCCGGCGTCGGGTGTGATCGCCCGCACGAGGTTGAACTTGGTCTCGAGCGTCGAATAGGCCTCGCCCTCGGCGCAGGTCGTGTGGACGGCCGCGCCCATGCACGAGTCGAGCAGAAGGCCGGCGAACCCGCCGTGCACCACGCCGATCGGGTTCAGGTGCTGGGGCCCCGGGACGGACGAGAACAGCGTGCGCCCCTCCTCGGCCTCCACGATGTCGAATCCCATCAGCTCCTGGATCGGCGCCGGCGGGTGCGAGCCGTCGACGATCGCCTTCATGTACTCGAGGCCGGTCACGGGTCGTCAGTATCTCCGGAATGGCCGGCCTGCCCACCCCGCTCGAGGAGGCGCCGCCCTCGCTCGCGGGAGAGCGGCCGCTGTACCTGAAGCGCGAGGACGTTCACGAGCTGGGCGCCTTCAAGTGGCGCGGGGCGCTGCCGGCGCTCGAGGCATTCCGCGAGCGCGGCGCCGCTGGCGTGGTCACCGCCTCGACCGGCAACCACGGAGCCGCGAGCGCCTGGGCGGCCGGGCGGCTCGGCATGCGTGCGGTGGTCTTCGTCCCGGAGGAGGCGAGTGAGGCGAAGCTCGGGCTGCTCGAGCAGCTCGGCGCCGAGCTGCACCGGGTCGGCGCCGACCTCGACGAGTCGAAGGAGCTCGCGCGCGAGCACGCGGGGGCGAACGACCTGCCCTTCTTCGAGGACGGCGCCGAGCCCGCCCAGTTCGACGGCTACGAGGCGATCGGCGAGGAGATCCTCGAGCAGCTCGGCCAGCCGCCCGCCCGCGTGATCGTCCCGGTCGGCAACGGCGCGCTCCTGATCGGCGTGGCCCGCGCGGTCCAGCCGGTGCTCGGCGTGGTCGCGAAGGAGGCGCCGGTGATGGCGCTGAGCGTGGAAGCGGGGCACCCGGTCGAGTGCGATCGCGCCGCGACGTTCGCCGACGGCATGGCCGTCAGGGTGGCGATCCCGCTCGCCGTCGAGGAGATCCGCCGGGCCGCTCCGGTGCCGATGGCGATGGTGTCCGAGCGCGCGATCGCGCGTGCGGTCGGCGACTTCGCGGCCGCCGGCATCCGGGTCGAGGGATCTGGCGCGGCGGCGCTGGCCGCATTCCGGGAGCTTTCACCCGACGACGGCGCCACCGTGCTGATCGTTACCGGTCGCAACATCGACGACGAGCTCCACCGCCGCGCCGTCGAGGATCCGGACAGCTTTCCGGACTAGGACGTGTAGTCGTAGAAGCCGCGGCCGGACTTGCGCCCCAAGAGGCCGGCCTCGACCATCCGGTTCAGCAGCGCGGGCGCCACGGACGCCGGGTCGCGGAACTCCTCGTAGAGCGACTCCGAGACCGCCAGCAGCGTGTCGAGTCCGATCAGGTCCGAGAGCTGGAGCGGGCCCATCGGATGGGCGCAGCCCTTCATCATGCCCTCGTCGATGTCCTCCTTCGAGGCGAAACCGGACTCGTACATGCGGATCGCCGACAGGAGGTACGGGATCAGGAGGGCGTTGACCACGAAGCCGGCACGATCCTGCGAGTGGATCGTGGTCTTGCCGAGCGTGTCCTCCGCGAACGAGGTCGCCCGCTCGAGCGTCTCCTCCGTGGTCATGATCGAGCGCACCACCTCCACCAGCGGCAGCACCGGCACCGGGTTGAAGAAGTGAAGGCCGATCACGCGGCCGGGGTGGGACGTCTCGGCGCCGAGCTTCATGATCGGCACCGACGAGGTGTTCGAGGCGAGGAACTGCGCGTCCGGCAGGGTTGCGTCGAGCTGCTTGAAGACTTCCCGCTTCAGGCCCTCGTCCTCGACCACGGCCTCGATCGCGGCGTCCGAGCCGGCCACGTCTCCGAGCTCCGTCGTGTAGGCGAGCCGCTCCACGGCCTGCTGGCGCTCCGCCGCCTCCAGCTTTCCGGCCGATACGGCGCGATCAAGCGAGCGCCCGATCGCCGCCTCGGCGCGTGCGACTCCCGCCTCGTCGGCCTCGACCACGGTCACGTCGACGCCCGCGCGCACGCACACCTCGGCGATCCCGGACCCCATCAAACCACCGCCCACGACACCGACTCGCATCGGCGTGACCTTATCTTCTGACCTGTGCGCTTCTCGCTCTCGCAGCTCGAGTACCCGATCGTCCAGGCGCCGATGGGCGGCGGGCCGTCCACGCCCGCACTCGCGGGGGCGGTGTCGGAGGCGGGTGGGCTCGGCTTTCTCGCCGCTGGGTACCGCAGCCCCGCGGCCGTGCGCGAGGACATCGCCGAGCTGCGGCGGCTCACCGGGCGGCCGTTCGGCGTGAACCTGTTCGTGCCGGCTCCGGCGCACGCCGACCGCGGCGCGCTCGAGGCCTATGCGTCAACCCTTGCGGGGGAGGCCGAGCGCTACGGCGTCGAGCTCGGGGAGCCCGTCCACGACGACGACGGCTGGGACGAGAAGCTGGCGCTGTTCGCCGAGGAGCGCGTGCCGGTCGTGTCGGTGACGTTCGGCTGCCCGTCCGGCGCGTCCGTCGAGGCGCTGCACTCCGCCGGGTGCGCGCTGTGGGTGACCGTCACGACCGCCGCCGAGGCCGTCGCGGCGAAGGAGGCCGGGGCCGACGCCCTGGTGGTGCAGGGCGCGGAGGCCGGTGGGCATCGCGGCTCGTTCGACGAGGCCGCGCCGGGCGAGGTCGGCCTGCTTGCGCTGCTCCAGCTGGTGAGGGCCGTGAGCGATCTGCCGCTCGTGGCCACCGGCGGCATCGCCACGGGCCGCGGCGTCGCCGCGGTGCTGGCGGCGGGCGCCGCGGCGGCCCAGCTCGGCACGGCGTTCATGCTCACGCCGGAGGCCGCCACCTCGTCGGCGCACCGCGAGGCTCTGCGCGGCGCCGGGCCCACCGCCCTCACGCGCGCGTTCACCGGCCGCAGCGCGCGCGGGATCGAGAACCGCTTCATGCGCGAGCACGAGGGCGAGGCCCCTCAGGCCTACCCGGAGGTGCATCACCTGACCGCGCCAGTGCGCGCCGCCGCGCGCGAGCGCGGGGACGCCGACGGCTTCCACCTATGGGCGGGCCAGGCGCACCCGCTGGCTCGGGAGGAGCCGGCCGGCGACCTGGTGAGGCGGCTGGCGGACGAGGCCCGCGAGGCCCTCCAGCTAGCCGGCGGAGCCCTCGCTCATCGGCCGGAACGTGGTCGTGAGGATGCGTAGGTTGCGCGGCCGCGTGACCGCGAACAGCACGACCTCGGCCACGTCCTCTGCACTCATCATCTCGGCCAGCGCCGGGTCGCCGTGCTCGCGGCCGGTGCCGATCGCGAACTCGGTGTTCACCCCGCCGGGCGCGATGCTGGTGGCGCGCACGCCCTGCTCGCGCAGCTCCAGGTCCAGCGCGCGGGTGAAGCCCACCTGGCCGAACTTCGACGCGTTGTAGACGGCCTCGCCGAGGAACGCCCGCACGCCCGCCACGCTGGCGAGCGAGACGAAGTCGCCGGCGCCCGAGGCGATCAGGTGCGGCAGTGTGGCCGCCGCGGTGTACAGCGTGCCCTTGAGGTTCACGTCGATCATGGCCTCGAGGTCGCCGGGGTCGAGCTCCAGGAAGGGCCCGTAGGACCCGACCCCGGCGTTTGCCACGGCGATGTCGAGCCTGCCGAAGCGCTCCACCACCTGCTCCGTCGCTCGGGCCACGGCGTCGCGGTCGCGCACGTCGCAGGCGATGCCGAGCGCCCGCTCGAGGCCGAGGTCCTCGCCGCGGCGAGACAGCAGGCCCACCGACGCGCCCGCGTCGTGCAGAGAACGGGCCACGGCCGCGCCGATGCCCCCGCTTGCACCGGTGACCAGCGCGACCCTGCCGTCAAGCGGCGGCACTGCCGCCTCCCAGCTCCTCGATCAGGTCCGCCACGGAGTCCACGATCCGCGAGGGCTGGTACGAGTAGCGCTCGACCTCGCCCGGTGTCGTGACCCCGGTGAGAACAAGGATCGTCTCGAGGCCGGCCTCGAGACCCGACACCACGTCCGTGTCCATGCGGTCACCGATCATCGCAGTGGTCTCGGAGTGGGCCTCGATCGCGTTGAGCGCGGAGCGCATCATCAGCGGGTTCGGCTTGCCGACGTAGTACGGCTCGACCCCGGTGGCGCGGCTGACGAGGGCGGCCACCGCGCCGGTCGCCGGCAGGGGTCCGTCGGGAGTCGGACCGACGTTGTCGGGGTTCGTGGCGATGAAGCGCGCGCCGGCCGAGATCAGCCGGATCGCCTGGGTGATGTTCTCGAAGCTGTAGGTGCGCGTCTCGCCGAGCACCACGTAGTCGGGGTCGCGCTCGGTCAGGGTGTAGCCGACGCTGTGGAGCGCGGTCGTCAGACCGGACTCGCCGATCACGAAGGCCGAGCCGCCGGGGCGCTGGTCGCCGAGGAACTGCGCGGTCGCGAGCGCGGAGGTCCAGATCGACTCCTCGGGCACGTCGAGCTCCGAGCGGCGCAGGCGGGCGGCCAGGTCGCGCTGCGTGTAGATCGAGTTGTTCGTCAGGACGAGGAACGGCATGCCGAGCTCGCGCAGCCGCCCGAGGAACTCCTGCGCGCCGGGCACGGCGTTCTGCTCGCGCACCAGCACGCCGTCCATGTCCATCAGCCATGAGCGGATCTCGCGGCGGGTCATGTCGCGTAATTCTCGCTGCCCATCACGTGCAGAGATATGTACGGCT
>DASUQG010000030.1:0-3914 GCA_036280695.1 Thermoleophilaceae bacterium | reverse complement strand
GTCGGTCCAACCGTGCTACCGCTCTCCATGGCTGGCAGCGTCGCGGAGCGGCCGAGGTCGGCCTCGCGGTTTCCGGACTGAAATCGGACTCGCCCCCCGCGGACCGGGATCGCTGCCATCGCGCCGGCTGGCAGCCGTACGCAAGAGGCGCGGTTAGCAGGAAGCCGGCTATCGGCCGCGGCCGGCAGAACACTCGAGCTTCTGCAGGTCCTGCAGAATGACTTCAGTTCGGACGAACGAGAATCGGCCTGCAAACCGAGCGTTTTCCTTGAAGCCCGAAAGCGGCTGATGGGATTCGAACCCACGACCTTCTGCATGGCAAGCAGACGCCTGTATTTCCAGCTAGGCGGGGATTTCCCCTGCAAACGCATGAGTTCTCGTGTGAGGTGGCATCGTGCGATTTCACGGCGTTTAACGAGAAACCACGGGGGTTTAGGCACCCATTGGGCACCCGGGGTGTGCTCCGAGATCCGCGGGCGGCCGTGGCGCTGGCCTCATCCGGGCGAATGAACGCGGATTGGCTAGCCCGCCTGGGCGGTGACTCGCCGGGGCAGGCGCGCGCTGAGCACCCAGCCACCCTCGGAGGTGGGTCCTGCCTCGAGCGTCCCACCGCATGCGCCGACGCGCTCGCGAAGCCCCCTCAGGCCCGTTCCGGTGCCGAGGTCGCCGAGGCCGGTGTCACCGGCCGCTGGGGCGTTCCGCACCTCCACCCTCACAGCGGCCGCATCCCCGCGCACGAGCACGGAGACGGCCGCGCCCGCCGCGTAGCGGAGCGCGTTGGTCAGGCCCTCCCGGACGATGCGATAGGCAATCTCGGCGAGGTCGGCCGGCCAGCCCTCGCGCTCGCCCTCCAGCCGCAGCTTCACGTCCAGCCCGCTGCCGGATGCCCTCGCGACGAGCTCCTCGACGAGCGCGAGGTCGGGCGCCGGCCCGATCGCGCGCTCGTCTCCGAGCAGCGCCACCAGCCGTCCCATGTCCGCCTCGGCCTGGCGCGCGGCGCCCGCGATTGCATCGAACGCTTCCGCCGCCGCCTCCGGGTCGTGAGGGACCAGCCGCTGGCCGGCGCTTGCCTGAATGACCATCACGCTGATCGCGTGGGCGACGATGTCGTGCAGCTCGGCGGCAATCCGCGCCCGCTCGTAGCGCACGGACAGCGCCGCATGGGCCTCGCGTTCCTCCTCGAGCTCGCGGGCGCGCTCGGCGAGCTGCTCCGCCACGAGCTCACGCTCGCGGAGCGCCCGCCCGGCGGCCCACGCGGCGCCAGGCAGGAGCAGCGCAGGGACCCCGGACCCGTCCTCCTTGAAGAAGGCGTCAAGCTCCAAGGCCCCGACGATTGCTATCAGCCCGGCCAGCGCCCACCAGCGCTCGTCGCCGCGGCCGGCGCAGAACGCATGCACCACGGCGAGGAGGGCGACGCCAGTGGGAAGCTGGGCGAATGGCGCCACCGCCCACAGCGCGGCCGCGGCCGTGACCCAGCCCGCGCGCGGATTGCGACGAACGAGCGCGAACGCTCCACCGACCACTCCGCCCGCGAGCCAGCCGGCGACATGGGCCTGCTCGAGGGCTGCGGAGCCGATTCCCAAGCAGGCAGTCCCTAGGCCGAGCAGGATGTCGGCGCGCCGCGCCGCCACGTCAGGCCATCGCGGACACGGGCAACGAGACAGCTGCCTCCGCGCGCCCGCCTCTCACGGTCGCCTCGAGGGTGCCATGCTGGGAACGCGCCCGCTCGCGCGCGCGCTCGATCGAAGCCTTGGCCCGCCGGCCGGCCGGGCCCGAGACCGCCAGCTCCAGCGCATCGTCGCCGAAGCGCACGCACACCTCGACGTCCGGCGCGTCGTCAAGAGCTGCCAGCAGCTGCTCGGTGATCCGGTACGCGGACAGCTCGACTGCCGGCGGCAGCACGCGGGGATCTCCCTCAACGGTCAACCGGGCGTTGCTTCCCTTCGCGCGCACGAGCAGCGCCTCGAGATGGGTGAGCGTCGGCTGCGGCGCCATCGGGGCCTCGGATTCGTTCTCGCGGAGCACACCCACGACCGCTCGCATCTCCTCGAGCGTGCGCCGGCTCTCGCGTTCGATGTCCAGCAGCGTGGCCGTCGCGCCGGCGGCGTCGGTCGGCCTGGTGCCGGCGTCTGCCATCCTCGCGAGCTCTCCCAGGCGGCGCTGGAGCAGCGCGTCGAGTTCGCTCGAGATCCGCGCACGATCGGTCGCCACCTCCATGCGAGAGCGCTCATCGCGCGCCGCCCGCAGCTCAGTCGTGCGGGCCTCGAGCTCGTCCGCCATCCGGGCTCGCGAGCGCACCACGCGGCCGATGCCCCACATCGCTGCGCCCACAGCGGCGAAGAAGAGGGCGGACGGGCCGAGCTCCACCACCGCGATCACGATCATCCCGAGCGAGAGCGCCAGGCCTTTGAGCGCCTCGCGCCCATCGAGCCGGGACGCGGTCGTGAACGCGAATATGAATGCGGTCGGGAATACGACACCGCAGCGAATGACGTCGGTGCCGACGAGCAACTCGTTAACGAGAAGGCCCGCGAAAGCTGCTCCGACCGCTGCCAGCGGCGCTACTCGTCGCCAGAGCAGCGGCACTGTCACCAGCGGGAACAGCACGATGGCGAACGCGTACGGGACGACGCCGCCGTAATAGATCGCGGTGTTCTTCTTGTACTCCGACGCGTCGTACTCGGCCACATTCAGGACCATCAGGGCCAGGCCGAGCGCGGTGAGCACAAACGCGATCGTGATGTCGCGTTTGCCGACCCGCGAGAGCGAGGCTGTCATCGAGTCAATCATCGCCTGAACCATCTCCTTCGTAAAGCGTGGCTGGAGTGGCAACGATCGGCTGGGCCGGCGTTCGCCGCCTCCCCCCATCGGGTGAATCGTCGCGAGCGCCTTCACCCGCCGGAATGACCCCACGGGGCCTCGGCAGCGGCGATGATGTCCCTGGTCACATGGACGAGTCGTTCGTCACGATCGTGTTCACCGACCTGGTCGGCTCGGCCTCGCTGTTCGAGCGGCACGGAGACGAGGCCGCCGACGCGATCCGCCGCGAGCACTTCGAGGCGCTGCGGAGCGCCGTCGCCGAGCACGGCGGCCGCGAGGTGAAGTCGACCGGCGACGGCCTGATGGTGGCGTTCCCGAGCGCGGTCTCGGCGGTGCGCTGCGCCGCGGACATGCAGCGCGCCACGGCCACGGCCGACCGCGAGCTGGAGCTGCGCGTGGGCATCGAGGCAGGCGAGCCACTGGTCGACGGCGACGACCTGTACGGCACGCCGGTGATCGTCGCCAGCCGGCTGTGCGACCTCGCCGGTGCGGGCGAGATCCTCGCCTCGGAGGTCGTCTGCAGGATTGCCGGGCCGCGAGTCTCGGAGCTGATCCAGCCGGTCGGTGCGCTGAAGCTGCGCGGCACCGGCGAGCGCGTGGCCGCCGCGCAGGTGCGCTGGCGAAGCGGCGCGGACCGGGAGCCGGCCGAGCGTGAACGGACGGCCCCGGCGCGCGAGATCGGCGTCGTTGTGGCCGACGACCACCAGCTCGTGCGCTCGGGCTTCCGCGTGATCCTCGATGCCGAACCCGACATCAAGGTGGTCGGCGAGGCGCCCGACGGGGCGAGCGTGCTCGACGTGGTGTTCCGCATGCGCCCGGAGGTCGTGCTCATGGACATCCGCATGCCGGAGCTCGACGGGCTGGCCGCCGCGGAGCGGATCCTGTCGAACCCGGAGCTCGACACAGCAGTGCTCATGCTCACCACCTTCGACCGCGATGAGTACATCTACCGAGCGCTCCGGATCGGGGCGAGCGGCTTCCTCCTGAAGGACGCCCCGGCGGACCGTCTGCTCGACGCCGTCCGAGTGGCCGCCGCAGGCGAGGCTCTGCTGGCGCCGTCGGTGACGCGCCGGCTGATCCAGCAGTTCGCCCGC
>DASUQG010000029.1:0-2203 GCA_036280695.1 Thermoleophilaceae bacterium | reverse complement strand
GCCGAGCCGCAGCCGGCGGCGTTCACGACCACGGTCTCGTAGCCCTCTAGGGCCTCGATCGTCTCCTTGATGAGTGCGCGGGCCTGCGCGTCCTCGCCGGCGTGCATCGGCAGCGCGCCGCAGCAGCGCGGCAGGCGCGGCACGTGCACCTCGAAGCCCTCGACCGCGAGCACGCGGGCGGTCGCGTCGTTCACGTCGGAGAAGAAGACCCGCTGGACGCAGCCCTGAAGCAGCGCAACGGTGCCGCGCCGCTCGCCGCGCGCCTCGTAGCGCGTTGGGAGCCGGGACAACGAGCGCCGCAGCGGGACGTCCGGCGTCATGGCGGTGAGGGCTGCGAGGCGCGGAGCGAGTCGCCGCAGCCGCCTCCGCCGCGCCAGCCGGGGTAGCCCGAGCTTCTGCGCCGCCACGGCGCCGGGGGCGAGCACGCGCAGGCGGCCCGGCCGCGTGAACAGCTCGAAGATCAGCCGCCGGTGCGCGCGCTCGAGCGGCGGCCGCTCCACGTTGCGCTCCAGCTGCGCGCGGGCGTCCTCGATCAGCTTGTCGTACTGAACGCCCGACGGGCACGCGGTCACGCACGCCATGCAGCCCAGGCAGCGGTCGAGGTGCGTCATGAGCGGCGCGGAGATCTCCTCGTGCCCCTCCTTCATCAGCACGATCCGCCCGCGCGGCGAGTCCATCTCCTCGCCCCAGAGCACGTACGTAGGGCAGGTCGGCAGGCAGAAGCCGCAGTGCACGCAGTCGCCGATCAGGTCGAGCTCGGGCGCGCGGGTGGCGTCGTAGCCGCTCACACGCACACCCCCGCCGGATCGAAGCGCTCCTTCACGCGCTGCATCAGCCCGCGCGTGGCGGGGTCCATCGGGCCGAGCGGGTCGACGTCGAGGTCCGCGGGCCTGTCGAGCACCACGGCGATGAACTCGCGCCGCAGCCGCTCCACCGCGGCCGCGGACGGCTCGTCGAAGCGCACCCACGAGAGCCCGAGCGTCGCGCGGCCCACGAGCGAGCCGCCGAGCTCCTCCACCGCCCGCACCAGCTGCGGCAGACGCGTCGGGAGGCTGGACACCTTCACCACGAGCGGCCCGCGCTGGGCGGCGCGCTGCGCGTCCCAGAGCGAATCGTCCTCGTCGACGATCTCGGCCGCCACCTCCTCCGCTCGCAGCAGCTTCTCGGCCGCCTCGGCCTGGGGGCGAGGCGCGGCGCCCGCGAAGCGCGCCAGCACCCGGCCGCGCCCGCCGCCCCAGCTCACGTCGATGCCGTGGTGCTCGAGCGCCGAGCGCCCGAGCGCGTCGGCGGCCCGCGCGAGCTCGTCGGGGTCGCGCGCCTCGCCGAGCACGGTGGCGGTGTCCGGCGCGATCGGGTGCAGCCGGACCGACAGCTCGACGATCGCGCCGAGGGTCCCGAACGAGCCCGTAAACAGCTTGGCGATGTCGTAGCCGGCCACGTTCTTGATCACCTTGCCGCCGCTCTTGGCGAGCGTGCCGTCGGAGAGCGCCACGCGCATGCCAACGACCAGGTCGCGCGGGCCCCCGTAGCGGCCCCGGAGCGGGCCGGTGTCGCCGCTCGCGACCACGCCGCCCACCGTGGCACCAAGGTCGGGAGGGTCGAGCGCGAGCCGCTGCCCCTCCTTGGCGAACACGGCCTGAGCGTCCGCGAGCAGGACGCCCGGCCCGAGCACTGCCGTCAGGTCGCCCGCGTTGTGCTCGACGATCTCGTTCAGGCCGGCGGTCGAAAGCTCGAGGGCATCCGGCGGCGGAGCCGGAGGCCAGCCCTGCTTGGTGCCGGCGCCGCGGAAGCGGACCGGCGTGCCCGCCTCGGCAGCGCTCGCGAGCGCGGCGCCCAGCTCCTCGCGCGTGGCGGGCGCCTCCGCCACCTGCATCAGAAGCGCTCCGCCACGCCCGCCTGCTCGAGCGGGTGGCGGCGATAGGGCCCCGGCACCTCCCCGCAGAGCCGCGGCGTGGGCATGACCTTGCCCGGATTCGCCCGACCGTCCGGGTCGAACGCGCAGCGCAGGCGCTGGAACGTGGCGAGGTCCTCCTCGTCGAACATCGACGGCATGTAGCGCTTCTTGTCCACGCCCACGCCGTGCTCGCCGGTGATCGAGCCGCCGGCGTCCACGCACGCCTTGACGATCAGCCCGGCAAGCTCCTCGGCGCGCTCGGCCTCGCCGGGCTGCGAGCCGTCGTAGCAGACGAGCGGGTGCAGGTTG
>DASUQG010000028.1:0-3307 GCA_036280695.1 Thermoleophilaceae bacterium | reverse complement strand
AGGTCGCGCGAGCGGATCTGGTTGTTCCGGATGTCGAGGCTGCGGATCTCGTTGTTCTTGATCTCGCGGCTGTCGATGAATCCAGTCGCGACGCCGTAGGAGACGCCGCTCAGCGACACGAACAGGGCGATCAGCGAGATGACCAGTGCCGGCGAGGGGCGCCGGCGCAGAATCGACTTCACGATTACTGCTCCTTCGACGTTTCGGGAACCTGCTTTGGCTGCACCAACACGCTAGCGCGGCCATCGGAGCGGGTAGTGTCGGCCACCGGAAGGGTTATCACGAAGCGGGCACCGCCGCCCTCGGCGTCGCGCAGCTCCACGCGTCCCTCGTGGGCGTCGGTCACGGCCCTGACGATCGCGAGCCCCAGGCCGCTGCTGCCGCTGGGCGCCGCGTCCCCGTCCCCGCGTGCGAAGCGCTCGAACACGCGCTCGCGCATCGCCTGTGGCACGCCCGGCCCGCGGTCGGCCACCTCGAGCACGGCGTCGGCTCCCTCGCGGCGCACCGACACGGTCACCGGCGTGCCGGCCGGCGTGTGGATCAGCGCGTTCTCGATCAGGTTGCCCGCCAGGCGGTGCAGGTCGTCGTCCACGCCGTTCACAATCACCGGGCCCGGCAGGTCGAGCGAGAGCGGGTGCTCGGACGAGAGGGCGGCCGCCTCTCGCGCCGCCTCGGCCGCCCCGGCCGACAGATCGACGGGCACGCGCGGCAGCTCGCGCCCCGAGTCGGCCCGGGCGAGCAGAAGCAGGTCTGCCACGAGCCGTCGCATGCGGCGCGAGGAGCGCAGCGCGGAGCCCGCCATCTCCTGCTGCTCGCCGGCCAGCTCGGCCTCGAGCAGCTCGAGGTTGGCGAGGATGCTGGTGAGCGGAGTGCGCAGCTCGTGCGACGCGTCGGCCACGAACTTGCGCTGCCGCGCGAGCGTGTCCTCGGTCTCGCCGCGCGCGGCGCTCAGCTCGCCGAGCATGTCCTCGAAGGTGTGAGCGAGGTCCGAGACCTCGTCGTTGGCCTGCGGCTTCGGCAGCGTGATGTCGGGGTCGCGCGTGCGCGCCACCTCGCGGGCCGCGCGGGTCAGGCCCTGGATCGGTCGCATCGCCCGCTTCGCGACGAGCAGTCCGCCGAGGAAGGCGAGCAGCGTCCCGCCGGCCACGCCCAGCGCCAGGAACAGCCGTACTCGATTCACGGTCGTCTGGACGCTGCGCTCCGGCTTCGCGTACTGCACGTAGCCGATCGGCTGGGCCACCGGGCGCGGCAGGTCGAAGGGTCCGGAGCGCGGCGGCCCGGGCACGACCAGCTCGCGCGACGTGACGTGGAGGTCGCCGATGTCGATGACGCCGCCGATCGGAGGACCGAGCTTGACGCCCCGGTCGCTCGCCCAGCGGGTCCGGTTGTAGGTGTCCACCACGCGCACGATCGCGTCGCCGGCGGCAAAGGCTCGCAGCGTGTCCACGTCGGAGTCGCTGAGCTGGATGCGGCCGTCGGCGGTCTGCTGCAGCGTGATCCGGTCCTGGAGCTCGCCCACGTTGGCCCGCAGGTCGTCGTCGAAGCCGCCGACGATGCGCTGCTCGGCCGCGGTGCCCACCACGACCGCGAACAGGCACAGGATCGCGAAGGTGAGCGCGGCGCTCAGCACCGCGACCTTCAGCTTCACGGGCAGGCGGGTCCTCACGACTCCCTCAAGACATAGCCGGCGCCTCGCATCGTGTGCAGCAGGCGCGGCTCGCCGCCGGCCTCGAGCTTGCGCCGCAGGTTCGAGATGAACACGTCGACCGTGTTGGTCTCGGCAAACGGGTGGTAGCCCCAGACCTCGTCGAGCAGCGCCTGGCGCGAGACCACGATGCGCTCGTTCCGCATCAGGTGCTCGAGCAGCTCGAACTCGCGCGCCGTGAGCTCGAGCGCGCGCTCGCCGCGGTAGACCTCGCGGCTGTCGGGATTGAGGCGCAGGTCGCCCACGACCATGAAGGCGCTCCCTCGCGGAGGCCGCCTGCGCAGCAGCGCCCGGATGCGGGCGAGCAGCTCGTCGCGCTCGAACGGCTTGACGAGATAGTCGTCGGCGCCCGTGTCGAGGCCGGCCACACGCGCATCGAGCGCGTCGCGTGCGGTCAGCATCAGGATCGGAACGTCACCCTCGGCTCGCATCCGGCGGGCGACCTCCATGCCGTCGAGCTTCGGCAGCCCCAGGTCGAGCACGACCGCGTCCGGCTCGAACACGCCCGACTCGTGCAGCGCCTCCTCGCCGTCGCCGGCGACGCGGACCTCGTAGCCCTCCTTGTCGAGGGAACGACGGAGCACGCCGGCAATGTCGGCGTCGTCCTCGACCACGAGCACACGCGGGCGTCCGCTCATGGCTCCCATGGTAGGGAGGGTGCGGCTTTCCGCCGTCGAATGCACGCGTTATGGCCAATAGCCGCCGTAGGAAGCGTCGCCGTGCCCGCACGGCCTGGTTGCCCCAGTTTCAGCTGCCAGTGCTGGAGCAGCGCCACTGGGATCTGATCGGGCTCGGCCTCGTGGCCTTCGCCGCCTTCTTCGCGTGCGTCTTCTACCTCGGCTGGGCCGGTGGCGAGGTGGGGGAGATCCTGGCCGACGCGATGCTCTTCATGTTCGGCGGCGTGGGATATGGCGCGCCGATCGTGCTGTTCGCCGCCGGGGCGCTGATCGTGATCCGCCCGATGATCCCCGCGGTTCACCCGTTCAAGACCGGCACGCTCTGCCTCGCGGGGGCGCTCATGCTCGGCCTGGCCGCCGGCTCACTCGGCCTCGGCCCGGGCGACACGCCGCGCGACGGCTTCCTCGACGCCTCCTACCTCGAGCACCACGGCGGGCTCGTGGGCGAGTCGCTCTTCTGGGCGTCCGCAAAGCTCTTCTCGACCGCCGGGTCTCACATCCTCTTCATGTTCCTGCTGCTCGCGGGCGTGCTGCTGCTCACGGGCGCTTCCGTCGCCGGGATCGTGACCGCCACCCGCGAGGCGGCGGTGACCACGACCGAGCGCGTGCGCCGCACCACCGGCACGGTGCGCGTGCCGTACGAGCCGCTCCCGCCGATGACTCCCCCGGAGCCAGAGGACCGCGAGCCAGTGGTGCGGGCGACACACGTGGAGGTCCCGGCACCGGACGAGGACGAGTTCCAGGACTTCGAGCCGGAGTACGAGGACACGGAGCCGGAAGCCGAGCCCGAGCCCGAGCTGGAGCCGGAGGAGGCCGACGCCGAGGTCGAGCTCACGCCGATGGGCAACCGCCGCTCGCCGGTCACCGAGTCCGACGACATCGACTACCGCATGCCGAAGCTGTCCTTCCTCAAGCGATCCACCGG
>DASUQG010000027.1:0-12187 GCA_036280695.1 Thermoleophilaceae bacterium | reverse complement strand
CCACGTGCAGTGCGACGGCCTGATGATGGACGACCGCTCGCGCTCGGACACCTGGCCCGACATCCAGATCCAGAACCCGCACGTGACCGTGGCCCACGAGGCCGTGGTCGGCAAGATCTCCGACGAGCAGCTCTTCTACCTCCAGTCGCGCGGCCTCACCGAGGAGGAGGCCGCGGCGATGATCGTGAACGGCTTCATCGAGCCGGTCACGAAGGAGCTGCCGATGGAGTACGCCGTCGAGCTGAACCGCCTCATCCAGCTCGAGATGGTCGACTCGATCGGCTGAGCCGGTCGAGGGCGTTCCGGTAGCCGGCTTCGTCGCCCCGGGCTTCGAGGAGGTCCGGCGCGAGTTCGCGCGGAACTTCGCCGAGCGCCGCGAGCTGGGCGCCGCCTGCGCGGCCTATGTGGGCGGCGAGAAGGTCGTCGACCTGTGGGGTGGCGTTCGCGACGCACGCAGCGGCGCGCTGTGGGAGCAGGACACGCTCGTCGTCGTCTACTCCACCTCCAAGGGGCTCGCGGCGATGACGCTCGCGCTGGCCCACTCGCGAGGCTGGCTCGACTATGACGAGCGGGTCGCGGCGTACTGGCCCGAGTTCGCGCAGGCCGGCAAGGGCAACGTGACGGTCCGGCAGCTGCTCGGACACGAGGCCGGGCTGCCGGTGGTCGACGAGCCGCTCGATGCGAGCGTCCTCGAGGACTTCGACCGGCTGGCGGCCGCGATCGCGCGCCAGCGGCCGGCGTGGGCGCCCGGCGCGCGCCACGGCTACCACGGCGTCAGCCTCGGGTGGTACGAGGGCGAGCTGGTGCGCCGCGTCGACCCTCAGCGGCGCACGCTCGGCCGTCTCTTCGCCGAGGAGATCGCCGCGCCGCTCGGCCTCGAGGTCTACTTCGGGGCCCCGGAGGACCTGCCGCGCAACCGCCTGGCGCGGATCGAGCGCATCCCGGCCTGGAAGGCGCTCCCGAGGATGCGCGACCTGCCCCGGCCGATGGCGCTCGCCATGCTGAACCCGCGCTCGCTGTCGTTTCGGACGTTCGCCAACCCGCGCCTCCGGCGGCCGGCCGACCTGGACCGCGCCGAGTACCGGCGGCTCGAGTTCCCGGCGGGCGGCGCGATCGGCTCGGCGCGCGACATCGCGCGCGCCTACGCGGCGCTCGTGGCCGAGCCGCCCGAGCTCGACATCACCGAGCGGACCATCGGGGAGCTGACCCGCTTCCCCGAGCCACCGGCGGGCGGCTGGCACGATGAGGTCCTCAAGGTCGACACCGCGTTCTCGCTCGGGTTCGCCCGGCCGCACGGCGAGTTCCGCTTCGGCTCGAGCGAGCGCGCCTTCGGGCATCCAGGTGCGGGCGGCTCCTTCGCTTTCGGCGACCCGGACCGCGGCGTGGCCTTCGCATACGTGATGAACCGGCTCGGCTTCCACCTGAACGACGACCCGCGCGAGAAGGCCCTGCGCGACGCCCTCTACCGCTGTCTCGGCTCAACCTCGCAGCCCCGCGTGCCGATGCGGAAGGGGTGAACGTGAACGACCTCGTGCTCGTCCAGGGCATGCGCGACACGAAGCTCGCGCTGGCGCGCTGGAACGACGCGCCGGGGACGGTGCTGCTCCCGTGGCTGGGCCTGAGTGCCCTGATCTCGGTGACCCTGCTGGCCACGGTCTATGTGGTGGCCAAGCTCACGCCGGCCGACTTGACCATCTACGAGATCGCCGGCGTGACGCGCGACGCGAGCTTCGGCGACTACGGGCATGTGCTGTTCCGCAACTCGCTCGTGCTCGCGCTGCACGCGCTCGCGTGCGTGGCCGGGTTCATGGCCGGCAGCGCGCTGCCGCTGTCGGCGTCGCACCGCAGCGGGCTCTCGAGATGGGTGCACGAGAAGGCGGGGCCGCTCGCGATCGGCTTCGTCGTCTGCGCCACGCTTTTCTCGCTCGGCACGCAGGCCTACGTGATCGGCGGCACGGCGGCCTCGATGGCCACCCAGCTGGGCACGAGCCCGGGCGTGCTGCTGCTCGCGCTGACGCCGCACGCCCTGCCCGAGCTGATCGCGCTGTTCCTGCCGCTCGCGGCGTGGATGATCGCGAGCAGGCGAGACGACTGGCATGAACTGCTGGCGGCCACGGTCGTGACTGTGGCGATCGCGGTGCCGGTGCTGCTGGCCGCGGCGGCGGTGGAGACCTGGGTCTCCCCGCGGCTGCTGATGGCGATCGGGTCCTAAAAGCAGACGGGGCGGCCCGAAGGCCGCCCCGTGTGCAAACCGAACTAGGCGCTGACTAGCACCTCGACTGCTTCGTCGCGGTGAACGTCCGCGCGGGCTCGCTCGCCGTGGGCTCCGTCGTGAACTTCGCGCGCACCACGCGCTTGGTGCCCTTGCATCCGACCTTCTCGTAGAAGCCGCGGCGCTTCCCAGCCACCCGCTTCGCCTTGAGCACGATGCTGGTGGTCGCACTGCGGATCGAGTTGTCGATCTGGGGCAGCCCAGGGTGCTTCAGCTCCGGCGGGACGGTGAAGACGAGGTCGCTCGCGGACCTGCCGCCAATCGTCCTCTTCACGAACTTCCCGTTGATCGCCGTGCCGATGGGGAGCAGGCAGCCGATCTCATTCGAATCGAAGCTCGGAGGCTGAGGCCTTCCGAAGCTGTCGAGGCGGAGCGTCATGCCATCGCCGTCGTTGTAGAGCCGCAGTTGCAGGTTGCAGGGGCTGCTGCTCGACAGCGAGCGGTCGGTGTTCGACCCGGCTGCGTTCTTGACGAGACCCGACCCGACCTGTGCCTTGTTGCACTTGCTCGGCACGCCGGCCTGATCGTCGAGATCGGTGAAGGCGCACTTCGGGAACAGCTTCGGGTTCGTGCGGAGACCCTCGGCCCCGATCGCGTACTTCTCGATCACCGTCCCGCGCTGGCTCGGGTCGCTGTCCGTGACCGTGAAGCCGAACTTGAAACCGGTCGGGATCGGCTTGGTCGCCGAGCCCTTGCCGCGTACCGTCGTGGAAGCCTTGGTGACCTTGTAGACGTTGACGGCCATGGCCACGCTGGCCACGGCCAGTACCGCTACGACCGCCAGAGCGGCGATCAAAAGCTTTCGCATTCCTCCTCCTAGAGGGTGAAACTTTTTCGGGGGCTACTACAGGGGGCCCCGCCGAGAGCACCGGCGAGCAGGCCGAGAGGGGGGCCGATCCACCTTACAACAGCAGCGAGGGCAAAAGGTTTCGCCATTCTGTTGCACATGCGCACCCCAGCCGATGCCGAACTGTACGCGCCGGAGTTCTCGCAAGGCCTCGAATGGCTGAACGTGGCCTTCCTGCGCATGAATACGCTCATGGGTCGAGGCGCCGTGCTCGTGGAGTTCTGGGACTTCGCGCGCATCAACTCGCTGCGCACGCTCCCCTACCTGAAGGAGTGGCACGCCCGCTATCGCGACGCGGGCCTGCGCGTGATCGGGGTGCACACGCCGGGGTACTCGTTCGGGCGCGACCACGACACCGTGGCGCGCGCCGTCGAGCGGCTCGAGATCGAGTACCCGGTGCTGCTCGACCCCGACTATGAGACCTGGCGGGCGTACGGCAACAGGGGCTGGCCGGGGCGCTACCTGTTCGACCGCACCGGCAGGCTGGTGCACATCCACTACGGCGAGGGCGAGTACGACGACACCGAGCGCGCCATCGGCGAGTGCCTGGGCGTGGACGTGGAGCCGATGGCGCCGGTGCGCCCGGAGGACGCACCCGGGGTCCTGCTGGAGCCGCAGACCGCCGACATCGCGCTACCGGCCGACCGCGGCCGGCTCGAGCTGGTGCGCGACTGGACAGACGGCGAGGACTGGATCGCCGCGGCCGACGCCGGCGCCGCGGCCCACTTCGAGTACAGCGCAGGCGCGGCCTACGCCGCCCTGTCCGGAGCGGACACCGAGCCTGGGCTCTACGAGGTGGAGGGAACTGTCGAGGCGGAGTCGCCAGGACTCCGCCTCCACGGCGTGCAATTCACGCCCGTGCCGCCAAGGCCGTCCTGATGTCCTTGGGGAGCATGAAGCGGACGTCCTCCTGGACGACCTCGAACTCCGAGACGTCCGTGGTGCCGCGCTCGCGGAAGAAGTCGACCAGGCGCTGAACGAGCTCCTCGGGTGCGCTCGCGCCCGACGAGATTCCGACGGTGCGCTTGCCCTCCAGCCACTCCTCCTGCACCTGGGTCTCGTTGTCGATCAGGTGCGACTCGGCGCCGTGGTCGCGCGCGACCTCCACGAGCCGGTTCGAATTCGACGAGTTGCGCGAGCCGATCACGAGCACGAGGTCGCACTCGCGCGCCATCTGGCGCACGGCCAGCTGGCGGTTCGTCGTGGCGTAACAGATGTCGTCCGACTTGGGGCCCGTGATGTTCGGGAAGCGCTCGCGCAGCCGGCGGATGATGCGGTCGGTCTCGTCGACGCTCAGCGTGGTCTGCGTGAGGAACGCCACGCGGTCGGGATCCTCGAGCTCGAGGTTGTCCACGTCCTCCTCGGTCTCCACGAGCACGAAGTGCTCGGGCGCCTCGCCCATGGTCCCCTCGACCTCCTCGTGCCCCTCGTGGCCGATCAGGACGATCGTGTAGCCCTCGGCGGCGAACTTCTTCGCCTCCACGTGCACCTTGGTCACTAGCGGGCAGGTGGCGTCGATCGTGGTGAGGCGGCGCGACTCGGCGTTCGCATGCACGGCCGGGGAGACACCGTGCGCCGAGAAAACCACGGTCTGGCCCTCCGGCACCTCGGTCTCCTCCTCAACGAACACGGCGCCGCGCTCGCGCAGCTGCTCGACCACGTGCTTGTTGTGGACGATCTCCTTGCGCACGTAGACCGGCGGCCCGTAGAGCTCGAGGGCGCGCTCGACCGTCTGGACCGCGCGGTCCACGCCCGCGCAGTAGCCGCGCGGCGCGGCGAGCAGCAGCTTTTCGGGGGCGGCGGCCATCGACCGGGAGGCTAGCGATCAGAGCTCGCGCAGCAGCTCGTACACGGTCTCCCCCACCGCGTCCACGCTGCGCTGGGAGACCGCGGACATGTCGTCGCACCTTCGGTGCCAGCAGGGGAACTGGAAGTCGATCAGGTCGATCGACGGCACGCCCTCTTTCAGGAACGGGATGTGGTCGTCGAGCACCCCGCCCTGGAGCGTGGACGGGAAGCTGCGCGCCGCCCCCACGCGTTTGGCGGCGGCCCGTAGGCGCCTCCAGAGCCCAGCCTTCGAGTACTGCTCGCGCCTGATGGCAAGGTTTTTGTCGCCCACGAAGTCGAGCAGCACCATCGCGCGGGCGTCGCTGAACGCGGGAGCGGCCACCTTGCTGCCGCGCAGGCCGTAACGCTCGAACTGGCTGTCGGGCACCCCACGCGGCGTCTCCTCGCCGTCGAAGAAGACGAACTGGATCGTGTGCCGCGGCCGCCGCATCGACCGGGCGAGCTCTGCCACCACGGCGGTACCCGAGGCGCCGTCGTTGGCGCCCACGAAGCCGGGGATGTCCTTGGTGTCGTAGTGCGCGCCGACCACCACGTAGCCCGGCTCGCGGCCACGCACGGTCCCGATCACGTTGCGCAGGCCGCCCGGCACCTCCTGGTAGCGCCCGCGCGGGACGATCCGCTTCAGGAGGCGCGCGAGCCGGCGCGACTCCGGGGAGCCGGCGGGACGCGGCCCGAGCTCCACCTGGCGGCGCAGCAGCCGAAAGGCCGCGGCGCCGTCGAAGCGATTCACCGTCGGCGCCGCCGTCGTGCGCGCCGGACGCCCGTCGGCCTCGCCGTCGTCCACGAACGGGAAGTTGTCCGTGGCCACCAGGGCCACGAGCGTGAGGCCGATCGCCACCTGTACCGCGAGCACTATGCCCAGCAGCTTCACAGAGCCGATTGTGGCGATGTAGGCTCCCCGCGTGGCACAGCAGGGACACAAGGACCGTCTGAGCGCGGTCGACGCGTCGTTCCTGCACCAGGAAAAGCAGGCGTCGCACATGCACGTGGGCGCCTTGGCGATCTTCGAGGGACCGCCGCCTCCGCGCGAGGACTTCTGCGCCCACCTCGAGGCGCGCCTCGGGCTCGTGCCGCGCTACCGGCAAAAGCTGGCGTTCCCGCCGCTCGATGCCGGGCGGCCGTTCTGGGTGGACGACCCAACCTTCAACCTCGACTACCACGTGCGCCACACCGCGCTCCCGCAGCCCGGCAGCGACGATCAGCTGCGCCAGCTCGTGGGGCGGATCTACTCGCAGCGGCTCGACCGCTCGAAGCCGCTCTGGGAGACCTGGATCGTGCAGGGCCTGGAGGGCGGGCGCTTCGCGCTGATCTCGAAGACCCACCACGCGCTCGTGGACGGCGTCTCGGGTGTGGACATCGCGACGGTCCTGTTCGACCTGTCGCCCGTGCCCGCGGAGCCACCGGCGCAGGAGCGCTGGATCCCGGCACCCGAGCCGTCGGACGCCGAGCTCGTCGTGGACGGCGTCAAGGGGCTGATCCGGACGCCCTTCAGCCTCGCGGGACGCGCGCTCGGCGCGGTTCAGCGCCCGGGTGACACGATCGACCGCGTGCGCGAGGCGGCCGAGGGCATCGGCGAGGTGGTCTGGGCCGGCCTCAACCCCGCGCCCGACGTGCCGCTCAACGTCCCGATCGGGCCGCACCGGCGTGTGCGCTGGCTCCAGAGCCGGTTGGCCGATTTCAAGGAGATCAAGAATGCCCTCGGCGGAACCGTGAACGACGCGGTGCTCGCGGTCGTGGCGGGCGCGCTCCGCCAGTGGCTGCGCGACCGCGGCGTGCGCACGGAGGGCACCGAGCTGCGCGCGCTGGTGCCGGTGTCGATCCGAGGGGAGGACGAGCGCGGCGCGCTCGGCAACCGGATCGCCGCCATGCGCGGGCCGCTGCCGGTCTACGTGGACGACCCCGTCGAGCGCCTGCGGGTGGTGCAGCAGGGGATGGGCGAGCTGAAGGATTCGAAGCAGGCGCTCGGCGCCGAGGTGATCGCGGGGCTCCAGGACTTCGCCCCGCCCACCCTGCTCGCCCAGGCCTCGCGCCTCAACTTCTCGACGAGGCTCTTCAACCTGATCGTGACCAACGTGCCGGGGCCGCAGTTCCCGCTCTACCTGCTCGGCCGTGAGATGCAGGAGATCGTGCCGATCGCCTTCTTGCCGGAAGACCACGCGCTCGCGGTCGCGATCATGAGCTACAACGGCAAGGTCGACTTCGGGCTGCTGGCGGACTACGACGCGATGCCGGACCTCGATGCGTTCTCCGATCACCTGGAGGAGTCGCTCGCCGAGCTGCTCGCGGCGGCGCGCAAGGCCGGCAAGGCGAGCGCGCGCTCGAACGGCACCAAGAAGGACGGCACGCCCGGGACCGCGCGGAAGAAGACGCCGACCCCCTGATGCGGCGTCGGCTCGGCTTCCTCCTGGCCCTTGCGGTCGCGGGCCTGGTGCCGGCGTCCGCGCACGCGGCTCCGCCGAATCCGTTCGGCCACGCCTGCGCGGCACAGGAGGGCGTGCTCTTCTGCCCGACGAGGAGCGATTCCGAGCGCGTGCCGAGCTTCGACGGCGTTCCGCTCGACGTGGACGTGACCCTGCCCGCGAGCGGCGACGGCCCATTCCCGACGATCGTGATGCTGCACGGCTACTCCCGCGACAAGACCGACTTCGAGGGCAGCGCGGCAGCGAACGGCTACAACAACGTGACCTACGCGCGTCTGGGCTACGCCGTCGTGAACTACTCGGCGCGCGGGTTCGGGCGCTCGTGCGGCAGGCCGGACTCGCGCACGAGCCCTGCCTGCGACTCCGGCTGGCTTCACCTCGCCGACCAGCGCTACGAGGGGCGCGATACCCAGCATCTGCTCGGCCTGCTGGTCGATCAGGGCGTGGCCAGGGGCGCCGCGCTCGGTGTGACCGGCATCTCCTACGGCGGCATCCAGTCCCTCAATCTCGCCCGGCTGCGCAACCGGGTGAGGTTGCGCGACGGCTCCTTTCGGCGCTGGTTGAGCCCGAACGGGAGGGCGCTCAGCATCACCGCGGCCTACCCTCGCTGGGCAGCCTCGGACCTCACCTACGGACTCCAGCCGAACGGCCGCTTCCTCGACTTCAGAACCCCAAAGCCGGGGCAGAGCATCAGGCCCGGCGGGGTCTTCAAGAAGAGCTGGAACGACGTGCTCTACGCCGCCGGCAATGCAACCGGCTTCTACGCACCGAAGGGCAGCGCCTTCGGCAGCGACATCACGACCTGGAGGGAGCTCGGCGACCGTGGCGAGCCCGCGCGTCCGGACGCGCTCGCGGTCGGCGAAGAGCTCACGAGCTTCCACAGCTGGGCCGGGCTCAGCGGCCCGAGCCCACCCCTGCTGGTGCAGAACGGCTGGACGGACGACCTGCTCCCCGCTCCCGAGGCGCTGCGCGTGTACCGCACGTTCCATGCGGCGCCGGGCGCGCGGATCTCGCTCCAGCTCGGCGACTTGGGGCACTCGCGCGGCACCAACAACGCGGCTGTGGACAGGGCCATGCTGAGACAGGCACGCAGGTTCTTCGGCGCCTACCTGAAGGGCGAGGGCCGCCCGCCGGCACACGGCAGCGTCCTGGCGTACACGCAGACCTGCCCCGCCGTCGCGTCGGGCGGCGAGCGCTTCAGGGCCGAGAACTGGGAGCGTCTGCACCCGAAGACGGTGATGATGCGTCGCCGCACACCGCAGCGCATCACCTCGGGCGGCGGCAACCCGGCCACCGCGAAGGCGATCGATCCGATCGGCGGCTCGGGCGCATGCGCGAACGTCCCCGCCGAGCGGGCGGACGGCACCGCCGTCCTGCGGCGCCGCTTCCGGGAGCCGTTCACGATGCTCGGCATGCCGAGCGTGGACGGCGCGGTTAGGACTCGCGGCCGCGGCGGCTTTATCGCGGCTCGGCTCTGGGACGTGTACCGCGGGCGCCAGACGCTCGTGTCACGCGGCGTCTACCGCCTGCGCGACAACCAGCGCGGCAGGCTGCTGTTCCAGCTCTTCGGCAACGGCTGGCGCTTCGCCAGGGGGCACATGGCGAAGCTCGAGCTGCTCGGAAACGACCCCAACTTCCTGCGCACAAGCAACTTCCGCTTCTCGGCGCGGCTCTCGAAGCTGCGACTGCTGCTCCCGGGCCGATGACCGAGGAGCGCGCAGCCGTCGGGGAGGTCGAGCTCGTCTACGAGTCGATCGGCGACCCGGCCGACCCCGCGCTGCTGCTCGTGATGGGGCTCGGGATGCAGCTGATCAACTGGGACCTCGAGTTCTGCGAGGGTCTCGCCGAGCGCGGCTTCCACGTGATCCGCTTCGACAACCGCGACGCGGGCCTCTCAACGAAGATCGACGCGCCGGTGCCGAACGTGCTGCGCGCCATGGCGGGCATCCCGATCCGCGCGCCCTACCTGCTGGACGACATGGCGAGCGACAGCTTCGGCCTGCTCGACCAGCTTGGGATCGAGCGCGCGCACGTGACCGGCGTCTCGATGGGCGGGATGATCGCCCAGACGATGGCCATCCGGCACCCGGAGCGGGTGCTCTCACTGGGCTCGATGCTGTCCACGACGGGCGACCGGCGCGTCGGCACGCCGAAGCTGCGCGTGTGGAGCGTCCTGATGCGGCGCGCGCCGCAGCAGCGCGACGCGTACATCGACTACTTCGTGCGTGTGTTCCGGTTGATCGGCTCGCCCGACTATCCGGTCGACGAGGCGCGTATTCGCGAGCAGGCGGCGGCCACCTACGACCGCTGCCACTACCCCGCCGGCACGGCGCGGCAGCTCGCCGCCATCCTCGCCTCGGGCTCGCGCACGGCGGCGCTGCGACGCCTCGATGTGCCCACCGTGGTGATCCACGGCAGGAAGGACCCGCTCGTGCCGTTCCGTGCGGGCGCCGCGACGGCGCGCGCGATTCCCGGCGCGAAGCTGGTTGCGTTCCCGGGGATGGGCCACGACCTGCCGCGCGAGCTGTGGCCACGCTTCACGGATGCTCTGGTGCAGAACGCGGATCGCGCTGCTGCTCCTGCCGCCTGACCTCCACGAACGACAGGCCCAGCCGGCGCAGGATCTCCACGAGAATTCCGATGCCGATCAGCTGGTAGAGGATCGTGAAGATCTTCAGCCAGCCGTCGTCGACCACGAGATCGGGATCGGAAACACTCGTGGTCGTGAGCGTCGAAACGGAGAAGTACAACGCGTCGACCGGGTTCCAGTCCTGGCTCACGCTGTAGGTGAGCGTCCCGAGGACGGCCAGGAACAGTCCCACGCTGAACACCTGAAGAAAGTCCTCCTCGCGCACCGCGTACCGGAATGCGGCGGAAAACTCGCCTGAGCATGAGCAGCGCGGAAAGCATGCTGGGGTTTTCGGCGGCACTGGCCGTCAATCCTGCGGGCGGTGCTCGGGTGCAAGAGCTCGCGCGAGGGTGAGCGTCGCCTCGTCGAGCTCGCCGTCCACCAGCTCGTAGTCCCGCGCGTATTCGGCGAGCAGCGCCTCCCGCACCGCGTCCCAGCCGGCGCCGGGGCTCTCGGCCAGCGCGGACCCCGTCACCTGCGGCTCCCACGGTATGTCGAGCGCGGCGTAGACCGGGCGCAGCACGTCGTTGATCCGCTGCTCTCCGCTCACCACCAGCACCACGCCGGTGTGGGAGCCGCCGGCCACGATCCGCTGGCCGATCCCGGCCAGCTTCACGGCGCCGCGGGCGTTCACGCTGTAGCGGCCGGGGCAGTACTCGCCCGGCACCTCACCCACCCGCGCGTCCACCCCGAGCCGCTGAAGCGCCCGTGCGAGGCGCGTCGCGGTGCGCTCGAAGCGCTCGTGGATGCCCGTGCGCGGTTCGTCCTCGGGCAGCGCGTGGCCGATCTCCATCGTCCCGTCGTGGAACACCGCGGCGCGCCCCCCGGCCAGCCGCAGCGTGGCGTCGAAGCCCTGGGCGCGGGCGGCGCGCACGGCATCGTCGTAGCCGTCCGTCACGGCGTCCCGCTTGGCGAACGCCACGGTCGTGCCGGGCCTTGCGATCCGCAGGGTCTCCGGCAGCTCGCCCCCGGCCACCCGCAGCATCAGCGCGCGCGAGACCCCGGCGTCGAGCGCCGGGTCGTGTTCGAAGGAGTCGTGGAGGACGCGCAGCCGCTGCACGCGGCGAACTATGCCGCGAGGTCCGGAGCCCAGTCGAGCGCCGAGAGCGCCCGGTCCTTGCCCGTGAGCTTCGCCCCGCGCAGGCAGAAGTCGGCCGCCGCGATCAGCTCGTCCACGGAGGGCGCGTCGTCCGGATAGATCACCCAGCCGACGCTGGCTGTCAGGGACACGTCCTCGTAGCGCAGGTCTCGAAGGGAGCACAGGGTGCGATCGGCCAGCACGCGCATCGCCTCGGCGTCGGCGGCGGGCGCCAGCACCGCGAACTCGTCACCGCCGAGCCGTGCCACCACGTCGTCGGTCCGCACGCAGCGCCGCAGGCGGGCGGCGGCATCGCGCAGGACGGCGTCGCCGGCGGGGTACCCGTGGGCCGTGTTCACGTCCTTGAACCCATCGAGGTCCACGATCATCAACCCGGTCGGCGACTCCCTCCCAACTTCGGCGCTGAGCCACTCGAGCATCGCGCGCCGGTTGGGCAGCTCCGTGAGCGGATCGAGCAGCGCGAGCGCCTCGGCGTGCTCGCGCAGGCCCACGAGCAGCTCCTTGCCCTTGATGATCAGCAAGCCGAGCAGCACGTAGGCCGGGCACACGACGATCAGTTCGCCGATGTACCCCTGCTCGATCGCGCTGCGGTCATAGGAGAGCGGCACGAGCGCCACGGCCACGCAGCCCAGCACGTAGGGGACCGCGTCGTGGCGGCGGTAGAAGTAGGTCGCGTAGAAGAGCAGGAAGAAGAGGTAGAAGCGAGCGGGGGAATCCGCGCCGCCGGTGGAGGCGATCATGCCGGTCACGATGAAGAGCGACCCGATCGCGGGCGCGTGCCAGAACCAGGGACCGTGCAGCTCCGGCTTGGCGAGCGTCACGCAGAAGAGGCCCCATCCCAGGCAGATCGCCGCGAGCGCAACGTCCCAGTTGTGGTGCTCGCTCTCGACCCCGGGAACGACGAGGAGCACGAGCGCGGTTACCCCGCCCGTGAGAAAGAGCACACCCGCCAGCCTTCCGGCGAGGTCCCGCTCCTCCTCGACATTGTGGGTCCGAACTGCCAAGCCCCCCGCCTCCCGTGCGTGAACGCTGGAGGTCTTATCGGCAGTTCAGAGGGGCGTCAGTAGCCCAG
>DASUQG010000026.1:0-4877 GCA_036280695.1 Thermoleophilaceae bacterium | reverse complement strand
CTACGCCAACCGGGCAGCCACCCAGCTCTGGAAGTCGCGGATCAGTTCCTCGCTCGGCAGCATCAGGCGGCCGTGCTCGAAGGCGCCGGAGCGCATGCCTCGCTGCACCGATTCCACGAGCTCCCGGTCCTCCGTGCCCACCTGCCTGTCCAGCTCGAAGAAGCCCTCGAGCCAGTCGTTGTCAGGCTCCGGCGCGAAGAAGTAATCGAGGAAGCCCTCGGTCGCTCCGGTGTCGACCGGCACCAGGCGCCCGATCGAGAGGTTCGCATGCCCCGGCCAGATGTTCACCTTGGTGCCCGGCCAGATCAGGTGGAACTGACCCTCGGCGTTGCCGTCGCGGGTGGGGGCGTAGTGGCTCGCGAACGTCGGGTGACGCTCGAGCCGGTACGAGTCGGGAGCCACGTCGATCAGCTCGGTGAAGCCGGGGTGGGCCACCGCGCAGTGGTAGCACTCGAGGTAGTTCTCCACGGCCACCTTCCAGTTCGTCTGCAGCGAGTAGGAGCCGCGGCTGTGGAACTCCAGCTGGTCCACGTCGACGCCACCCTCGGCGACGAGCTCGGGTAGCGGACCGAGTGTGTCGGCGAGCGGCGGCGCGGCGGCATCGGCGTTCACGAAGATGAACGGACCCCAGGTGCCCACCTGCGCTGCGCGCAGCCCGAGCGGCTCGCGGTCGAAGTCCGGATCCGCCTCGGCGCGAGGCGCGGCGCGTAAGGCGCCGTCGAGCCCGTAGGTCCACGCGTGGTAAGGGCACTGAAGCGTCGTGCAGCTGCCGGAGCCGGCCATCACCTCGGAGCCACGGTGCCTGCACACGTTCACGAACGCATTCAGCTCGCCCTCTCGGTCGCGCACCACCACGAGCGGAACCTCGCCCGCTCGCAGGGTGAAGTACGAGCCCGGCTCGGCGAGCTGACCGAGGTGCCCCGCGTAGAGCCAGCTGTGCTCGAACATCCGCTCACGCTCGCGAGCGAACACGTCGGCGTCCGTGTACCAGCTGTACGGAAGCGTCTCCGTCATCAGCCGCGGCGGCGGCGCTTCTTCTTCTTCCGGCTGACCGGATGCGAAGAGCGCTGCCGCTCGGCCGGAGGCTCCACCGCGGTTTGCTCGGCGGGCGCCGCTCGCTCCTGGTGACGGCTGCGGCGCGTGAGCGCGAAGCGCAGCGCGACGATGCTGCCGATCGCGCCCACCTTCA
Source organism: Thermoleophilaceae bacterium (assembly GCA_036280695.1). Classification (GTDB taxonomy): domain Bacteria; phylum Actinomycetota; class Thermoleophilia; order Solirubrobacterales; family Thermoleophilaceae; genus JACVRW01. Next base: position 3,688 of record DASUQG010000026.1, on the reverse strand, counting down.
GCGCCGCGTAGGCCGGGCTTCCCGGGGTGAGCGGATGGATGGCTGCGGGATGGACCACGGCAACGCTCAGGGTAGCTTGGGGATAGCCCAACGCAAGATCCGGGTACCGCTCGCGTTACAGAAGCCGACGTCTACCGCAGGGGGAGTTGTCCTTCATGTCGCGCAAGCTGGTGTTGGTGGCCGCGTTCGCCTTCGTTCTCGCCTTTCCGGGCACGGCGTCCGCGGGACACGGGTTGAAGGCCGCATGGCTTAAGTCGTACCTCGACCACCCGATGCCGGCCTTCGCGCCGACGGCGCCGCCGTCGCCCGTCTTCAGCTCCGGTGGCACCGGGGCCAGCTGGGAGCTCGTGGGCTCGATCCCCACGGGGAATCCGCACACCGACATCGACTACTTCACGCAGGGCGGGGAGACCTTCGCCTCGGTGGGCACGCTCGCGGCGGGCCCCAACGGCGGCGGTCAGTCGATCGTGCAGCTGACGCAGGGCGGGCAGGTCTCGTCGTCGTCGCCGAAGTTCGTGGCCGGCCATCCGTCGGCCACCTGCCCGAGCAACCCGCAGGCCGCGCTCGGCCTTCAGCACGACGTCGAGGCGACCCCGAAGGGCGGCACGATCCTGAACGCGGCCAACCCCGGCGCCGTGAAGATGGAGGCCCAGCTGATCGTCGACGCGACCGACCAGCGCGGGCGCTGCCACGACTCGAGCGGGTTCGGCACCGAGACTCAGCCGCGCGGCGGCCTCGAGCTGGTCGACGTGACCACGGTGTCGAAGCCGAAGGAGATCGGGCTCACCAGCCACACCGGCGAGTCGCACACGGTGAACGTGGACCCGAAGCGCCCCCACATCGCGTACTCGGTCACGTCCGACAGCGTCAGCGTCGATGCCAGCGGCAACCGCGCCAACGAGAACCCGACCAGCAGCCAGCGCTTCAACCTCGACGGCTTCGAGGTCGTGGACATGTCGTCGTGCATGTACTTCCCGGCGGGCACGACCATTGCCGAGAAGCGGCTCGCGTGCCGGCCTGTGGTGTACCGCTACCGCTGGCCGAGCGCCGACATCGCGCTCGGACACACGAACACGGATGCCATCTACGGCTGCCACGAGCTCGAGGTCTACGCCAACGACCGGCTCACGTGCGGCAGCGGCGCTGCCCTGCTCGTGTTCGACATGCGCGGCGCGTTCGACAACCGCGGCACCAAGACGCCGCTCGACGACAAGCCGCGCGGCGCGCCGCTGCCGTGCCGCGTGCGCGGCAGCCTGTCCACCGCGCCGTTCACGACCGGCGCGATGGTCACCGACTGCCTCGACGGAACCGGTGAGGGCACCGAGGATCTGAACATCCCGAACTGGCTCGCCTCAGGCGCACCGTCGCTCGCGGGCGTTCGCTACCTGGGTAGCGTCCACCACCAGGGCCGCAATGCCACGGGCGAGCTCCAGTATCCGTCGACCGAAGACGTCGACTTCGACCACGAGGCCGAGCTGACCGCGTCGGGCCGCTACCTGCTTGCCACCGACGAGCGCGGCGGCGGCGTGCTGCCTCCGGGCTCCACCTGCGCGCCGGGCGTGGACAACCCGCACGGCAACGGGGGCGTGCACGCGTACGACGTCTCGAAGCTCCAGACCACGATGCCGAGCTCGCCCGAGGAGGCGTGGGAGCCCTACGCGCGGACCTCGAGCGGCGACAAGGCGATCTACCGGGCGCCGGTGCGGACCAAGGCGCAGGCCACCGTCTGCACGGCCCACGTGATGCACCAGATTCCGGGCCAGAACCGGATCTTCATGGGCTGGTACTCACAGGGCACGCAGGTGATCGACTTCACCGAGAACCGCAACGGCACGCTCGACTTCAAGGAGGCGGGCTGGTTCATCCCCGCCAACGCGAACGAGTGGGTCTCCGCGATCTTCAAGGTGCAGCCGAACAAGAACGGCACGTTCACCTACTACGGCGCCACGGGCGACTTCAGCCTCGGCGAGGCGGGCCGCAACACGATCGACGTCTACAAGGTCACGCTGCCGGCGCCGCCGAAGCCGCGCTAGGTGTGATTTGACACGTTGTTGAGGGTCCCGCCCCAAGGCGGGACCCTTGACGCATGCCGCCACGGGCGGGAAGCAAGGAATCGCTTCCGCCGTTGCCTCGGGGGTGCATTCGCAATGTTCGAGATGAAGGCGGTCCTGGCGGAGGTCGTCCGTCTCGCCGCCCGCTGCCCGCCTCTCCCGAGGACGAGCCCGTGGGCCGCCGAGGCCTCGCACTCGTACCCGCGAACGGGGCGCGAATCGTGTGGCAGCCGAGCTACGAGGCGGCGGACGCCGCAGTCGTTGCGGGCACGGGCGTCGGCGGCGCCAGCCGGTAGGCCGCGGCGTCGAAGCGGCGCGTGCGGCGGCGGAACTCGAAGGTGAAGCCGGGCCACTGGATCGAGTTGCGGCCGTTGCGGTCGAAGTACCAGCTGCCGCAGCCGCCGGTGTTCCAGACGGTCCTTGACAGGCGCTCCTGGAGCTCCTCGTTGTACGCGGCCTGGGCCTCGGCGCGCACGTCGAACTCGGCGGCGCCGCGCAGCTGCAGCGTGCGCAGTGCGTCCATGGCGTACGCGATCTGCGACTCGAGCATGTAGACGATGGAGCTGTGGCCCAGGTTCAGGTTCGGGCCGTAAAGGAACAGCAGGTTCGGGAAGCCCGCGACCGTCGTGCCGAGGTACGCCTCGGGGCTGCCGTTCCAGACCTCGGCCAGCGAGCTCCCCTCGCGGCCGCGGATGCGCTCGGCGATCGGAAGCTCCGCGGGCTTGAACCCCGTGGCGAAGATCAGCGTGTCGATCTCGCGCTCGACTCCGTCCCCGTCTACGACCGAGTGCTCGCGCACCTCCTCGACCCCGGAGCTGACGATGTCCACGTTCGGCTCCTGGATCGCCGGATACCACTTGCTCGAGAGGATGATGCGCTTGCAGAAGATCTCGTAGTTCGGCGTGAGCTTGCCGCGAAGCTCGGGGTCCGGGACCTGCCGGCGCAGGTGTAGCCGCGCGTTCAGCTCCGCGGCCTTCAGCCAGCGCCTGTCGCGGGTGATCCCGACGGCCACGCTCTCGCGAAGCGTGTAGACGACGCCCCGCGACAGCGTCTGAAGCGGTGGCACGCGCCGGTAGAGCTCGCGCATGCCGCGCGTCACCGGGTGGTCGGTGTGGGGGACGACCCACGGCGGCGTGCGCTGGAAGAGGTGAAGCTTCGCCACTCGCGGCTGGATCTCGGGCACCACCTGCACGGCGGTGGCGCCCGAGCCGAGCAGGGCGACTCGCTTGCCGGTCAGGTCGTCCGAGTGGTCCCACTCGGCGGTGTGGAAGGCGTTGCCCTCGAAGCGCTCGAGTCCTGGAAGCGCCGGGCTGGACGGCTCGCTGAGGAGCCCCGGCGCGGCGACGAGCACGCGCGCCGCCAGCGGACCGCTCGCCGTCTCGAGCTCCCAGCGCTGCTCGTCAGCTACCCAAGTGGCCTCGAGCAGCTCGGAGTTCAGCCGCGTGTGCGGCAGGATCCCGAAGCGCTCGGCACAGTCGCGCAGGTACTCGAGGATTTGGTCGCGCATCGGATATGCGCGATCCCAGTTCGGGTTGGGCGCGAAGGAGAACGAGTACAGGTTCGACGGGATGTCGCACTGGCAGCCGGGGTAGCTGTTCGCCCACCACGTGCCGCCCACGTCGTCGCCGCGCTCGATC
>DASUQG010000025.1:0-2020 GCA_036280695.1 Thermoleophilaceae bacterium | reverse complement strand
GGCGGGCGAGACGAGCTCGTCGATGAAGCCCTCGCGCGCGGCGACAGCGGCCGACACGTGCTCGGCGGCGTACTCCTCGGCGAGCCGGTCGTGCTCGCGCTCGGGGTCGTCGGCCTCGGCGATCGCGCGCTTGTGCACGATCCCCACGGCCTGCTTCGGCCCCATGATCCCGATCTGGGCGTCGGGCCAGGCGAGCGCCAGGTCCGCGCCGAGGTCCTTCGAATTCATCGTGATGAATCCGCCGCCGTAGGCCTTGCGCAGCACCACCGTGACCTTCGGCACCACGGCCTCCGCGAACGCGTGCAGGAGCTTCGCCCCGTGGCGGATCACGCCCAGGCCCTCCTGCTTCGTGCCGGGCAGGAAGCCCGGCGTGTCCACGAGCACCACCAGCGGCAGCCCGTAGGAGTTGCAGGTGCGCACGAACTTGGCGGCCTTCTGCGACGCGGCGGCGTCGATCACGCCACCCAGGTACCAGGGCTGATTGGCGATCACGCCGACCGCGCGACCATCGATGCGGCAGAACGCCGTGACCATGTTGCGCGCCCAGCGCTCGGAGACCTCGAGCAGCTCCGCGTTGTCAACGAGCGCGCGAATGACGGCGCGAACGTCGTAGACCTGGCGAGGCGACTCCGGCACGTCCGCAGCAGGATCCTTGGAGGGCACCGGTGCGGGCACGCCATGCGGCGGACGCTCGCCGGCGTGCTGAGGCAGGTGGGCGAGCAGCTCGCGGACCTTTCCCACCGCCACGAAATCGTTCGCCGCGACGAACTGGCAGACGCCGTTCTTCGCGTGAACCCTCGGCCCGCCGAGCTCCTGGGCGTCCACGTCCTCGCCGGTGACCTCGCGCACAACGCCCGGGCCGGTGAGGAACATCGCCGAGCCCTCGGTCATGATCACGAAGTCGGTGAGCGCCGGCGAGTATGCGCCGCCGCCGGCAGAAACGCCCGTGATCACGGAGATCTGCGGGACGCGGCCAGAGAGCTTCACGCTCTCACGGAAGATGCGGCCGTAGCCACCGAGCGCCGCGATGCCGTCGTCCATCCGCGCGCCACCCGAGGCCACGAACCCGATCACGGGCGCGCCGGCTCGCCCGGCCAGCTGCATCACGCGCACGATCGTCTCGGCGTGCGCCTCACCCAGCGAGCCGCCGACGAACGACTGATCCTGCGCGTAGCAGTAGACCGGACGCCCGGCGATCGTGCCGGCCGCACCGATGACGCCATCTCCCTCGCGCATGCGCTTCGACTCGCGCCGCGGCAGCACGGTGGAGCGGATCACGTGCAGCGATCCGGGATCGCAGAGCAGCTCGAGCCGGTCACGCGCGGTGATCTCACGCGGCTCCTTCAGGAGCGGTGAGATGCGCTCGGCAGGCATCCGGTCTGCAAGTGCGCTCATGAAGCCTCCAGGCAGAGGACCGCGTTGTGTCCGCCGAAGCCGAACGCGTTCGACAGCCCGATCGCTCGGGCGTCGCCGTTCGGAAGCGGACGGGCCTCGTTGGGTACGTAGTCCAGGTCGAGCCCCTCGTCGGGCTCCTCGTAGTTCAGGGTCGGGGGAGCGATCCGGTCGCGCAGCGCCAGCAGCGTGGCGATGGCCTCGACCGCGCCGGCGGCGCCGAGCAGGTGCCCGATCGCGGACTTGGTCGAGCTGATCGGCATGCGCGCGGCCAGCTCCTCGCCGAGGGCCGCCTTGATGGCGTTCGTCTCGGAGCGGTCGTTCAGCGGGGTCGAGGTGCCGTGCGCGTTCACGTACAGCACGTCCTCCGCCTCGATGCCGGCGTCCTTGAGAGCCAGCTCCATTGCCTTCGCCGCGCCGCGGCCGTTCGGCTCGGGCGCGGTCAGGTGGTGGGCGTCGGAGGTCGACGCGTAGCCGCGGACGTAGCCGAGGATGCGCGCGCCGCGCTCGCGGGCGGCCTGCTCCTCCTCGAGCACCAGGATCCCGGCGCCCTCGCCCATCACGAAGCCGTCGCGGCGGCGGTCGAACGGGCGCGAGATGCCGCTGTCCGAGAGCGCGTCCATGCGGC
>DASUQG010000024.1:0-2661 GCA_036280695.1 Thermoleophilaceae bacterium | reverse complement strand
ATCCACCAGGCGAGCGCGTCGCGGCGGACCTGCTGCACCTCGGGCTCGTCGTAGCGGAGCGCGGCGGCCCTGTCGCGAAGCGCGCAGACGTGCGCGTAGGCGCCCGCCACGGGCTCGCCCTCGACACAGCGCGAATCGATGCGGAGCCGCCGGCCCGGCGCGCGAGGGTCGAGGCTCAGCCGCGTCGCGTCGAAGACGACGAAGGCGAACGGCTTCATGCCGCGGGCGCCTCCCAATCAGCACGGATCGCCATGGTGATCTCGCGCATGTCGCGCCGCAGCTCGTCGTGCGTCGGGCGACCGAAGTACCAGTAGCCGTTGTAGGTGCGGTGGATCCCGAGATCGGGCCCGACCGTGAAGGCGGCCGGCAGGTAGGGGTGGTGAACGGTGTCGGTGGTCTCGAGCAGCCCCAGCCGCGGCAGCCAGCGGCGCTCGGCGTCCGACAGGAACGTGAACCGCGCCCCGAGTCCGGCGCGGAACGCGCTCTGCACCTCGGGCGGGTCGACGCTCACCACGAGGATCCGCGCATACGCGACCTCGAACTCGTCCTGGAGCCGGCACAGCCCGCGCATGTAGCGCTGCTCCTTCGGGCACCACCAGCCGCGCGATGTGAAAAGCGCCACCGGATCGCCGCCCGCAAGCTCGCTGAGCAGGCGCTCCCGGCCGGTGTGGTCGGGCAGGTCGAGATCGGGAAAGCGCTCGCCGGGATTCATGCGAGCGGCGCCCGTGCGAAGTTCACCGAGAAGGCACGGCACCAGACGACGACAGTCGTGTAGCGCTCGAGGTCGAGGCCGCGCGGCAGCTCGTACTGCTGGTTGCCCTTGCTGCCCTTGAGAGCGCCCAGGTCCTCGAAGTCGTCGACGTCTGATTCGTCGCGCGCCGCTCCCGCCACGAGGTACAGGCGCAGATCGGGGCCGTTGTCGACCTCGAAGCCGGTCAGCGTCAGTACGCGTTGACCCGATGCCGTGCGGATCGTCGTCGCGGTGCCCTCCGCTGGGTGCGCAACGGCCTCGAAGCGGCCGCGCCTCAGCAGCACGTTCTTGGGACGCTCGGTGCGGCGGTCGCGGCTCGTGCCCTCGGAGGCCGGCGGCGTGACCCGAACGACCTTCTCGTTGACCGTGTCGTCGAAGAGCGTCGAACGGCCGAGGTAGACGCCGGCGACGATTGCGGTGAGTAGATAGGCGCCGATGACGGGCACGCGCAGGCCGGGCCGTCGCCAGCCGATCGCCAAAAAGGCCGCTGCGGCGATCCCCATCCAGACCGCGGTGAGCGCCATCGCCAGCCCGAAGTCGTTGGTGATCACGCCGCCGCTGACCCAGATGCCTGCGATGACGATCGCGATCACGGCGAGGGCGGACGCGATCTTGACCGCGATGGACCTGTCGCGCCGAACGTTCATGCCTATTGGTCCCGCGAGGACCGTCTGCGTTACGTGTAACGCCCTAGTCGCCCGGCGGACTCATAGGCATGGAGACAAGCGTGATCACACATCCTGGGTCCTCGGACGCGCACGCGGGCGGCTCCTCGCAGCCGATCGCGAACTACGGCCTGCTCGCGGATTGCAACTCGGCCGCGCTGGTCGACTCGGATGGCTCGATCGACTGGCTCTGCCTGCCGCGCTACGACAGCGACGCGATCTTCGCCCGGCTGCTCGACCCGGACGCGGGGCATTGGTCGATTCGCCCTGTGCAGGCGTACACCGCGGCGCGGCGCTACGTCCCCGGCACGCTGGTCATAGAGACGATCTTCACCACCGAGACCGGCGAGGTGCGCCTTACGGACGCAATGGCCTTCGCCGAGGGACAGCGCGGGCACGACCTGGGATTCGACGCTCCGCACGAGCTGCTGCGCTCCGTCGAGGGCGTGTCGGGCGACGTCGCGCTGCGGCTCGAGCTCGCGCCGCGCCCGCAGTACGGGCTCATCATGCCGCTGATCCGCTTGGAGGACGGCGGTGCGCGCACGTTCGGCGCAGGGCGAGTCGGCGTCCGCTCGGCCGTGCCGCTCGAGGTCGAAGGCTCCACCATCCTCGCGGCCTTCACCGTCTCCGAGGGGGACCGGCTCGGGTTCTCGATGAGGTGGGCCTGGGCCGGGGACCGCGACGCGCCGGTGCCGACCGCGGCGGACGCGGTGGCGGACCGGATCGCCGACACCGCCGAGAGCTGGCGCTCCTGGGAGGCGGAGCACGACATCTACGACGGACCCCATCGCGAGCTCGTCCGCATGAGCTCCCGGGTGCTCAAGGGGCTGAGCTACCGGCCAACGGGGGCAATCGTCGCCGCACCGACGACCTCGCTGCCGGAGACGGTCGGGGGCGAGCGGAACTGGGACTACCGCTTCTCCTGGATCCGCGACTCGAGCCTCACGATCGAGGCGCTCTACATCGGCACCTGCTCGGACGAGGCCGAGGAGTTCGTCTCGTTCATGACAAGCTCGGCCGGCGGCCGGGCCGGCGAGGGCTCGCTCCAGATCATGTACGGGATCGGCGGCGAGCACGACCTCTCGGAGCGCGAGCTGCCGCACCTGCGCGGCTGGCGCGAGTCGCGCCCCGTGCGCGTCGGCAACGGAGCCTGGGACCAGGTGCAGCTGGACGTCTACGGCGAGCTCTTGAACTCGCTCTGGCTGTACCGCGAGAAGCTCGGCGACCTCCATCCGGAGATCCAGG
>DASUQG010000023.1:0-2461 GCA_036280695.1 Thermoleophilaceae bacterium | reverse complement strand
GTGTAGCGACCGTCGGACCCGACACTGACGCGATCGTCCGAGCGGCAGTCGATCACCCGCTGCGTTGCGGGCTCGTATTGACAGAACGACCAGTAGCGGAGCTGGTGCCCACTCGGCATGACGGCCGGACCGGGGCGCGTGTCGGCGAACGTGGGCGCGCGCCCTCGTAGCACGAGCAGCTCGCCGAAGCCGCGCGACGTGGGCGCGAAGACGTACGCGATGTCCCGGTTCGAGAAGAAGCCGGGGCCGTTGCCGCAGCGCTCGCGGGCGCCGGGGTGGAACGGCTCGCCCGACTCGTTATCGAGCATGATGTCGACGGCCGCGCTGCAGAAGTTCTCGAAGAGCCGCCAGTTCGGCGGGTTGCGGCCCGGGTAGCCGTCTCCGTCGGCCGTCGGGTCCGGCAGGCCGGGTGAGCCCGCGATCAGGTCGTTCAGCGGCTGGGCATAGGGCGCCTGGAGCTCGCGGCACTGCTCCACGGTCAGTGGCGTGCCGCTTCCGTCCGCCGACTCGAGCGTGACCCTCGGCAGCGGGACGCCGCCCTTGGCGTCGCGGCCCGCGTCCGGCACATACACGCGGTAGAGGAACGTCCCGCCGCGCGAGTCACCGGTGTAGAGCGTGTTCGGCGCCGGCTGCTCCGGGCGAGGTCCGACCTCGATGAACGCGGTGTAGTCACGTGGCTCCGCCGTCCGCGAGGCTCCCGGCAGGAACGGGTTGGTGCTGCCGGGGTCGGGCGCGAGCTGGACGTCCGAGAGCGCGTCGATCGGCCGCGCCGCCGCGTCGTACGCGTTCCAGCTGATGTAGCGCGCGTGCGGGTACTGGCCCTCGATGCGGATGCGCGTGCCTGGCAGCGCCGCATAGGTCCCGCCCCAGTACACGGCGTTCGTGTCGACCGCGAGCACGTTGGTGGTGGTCGCGTCGAGCCGGGTCAGCGAGAACTGGCAGGTGGCGTCGAGGCCCTGCGCGGCGGCGCTTCCCGGAAGCGCGAAGACGACGCACAGCATCCCCACCAGCACCCCTGCCCGCATGTCGCAGGGTTTACCCAGTCGATAGCTTTCCTCACATGCCAAAGACCGTGATCCTCGGCGCCGCGCGGACGCCGTTCGGGAAGATGGGCGGCGCGCTCGCGTCGCTGGACGCCACCGACCTCGGCGGCAACGCCATTGCGGCAGCGCTCGAGCGGGCCGAGGTGACGCCCGAGCAGGTCCAGCACGTGGTGTTCGGTCAGGTGCTCCAGGCGGGCCAGGGCCAGATCCCGAGCCGGCAGGCTCAGATCAAGGGCGGCATCCCCAAGGAGATCTCGTCCGAGACCGTGAACAAGGTGTGCGCCTCCGGGCTGCGCTCGGCCGGAATGGTCGACCAGTCCGTGCGCGCGGGCGACCTCGACCTGGCGGTCGCGGGCGGCATGGAGTCGATGTCGAACGCGCCCTACCTGCTCAAGCAGGCGCGCTTCGGGTTCCGCATGGGCGACGCCCAGGCGCTCGACGGCATGGTCCACGACGGCCTCACCAACCCGTTCACCGGCAAGCACATGGGCGAGGAGGCCGACGAGGTGGGCGAGGAGCTCGAGATCACGCGCGCCGACATGGACAAGTTCGCGCTGCGCTCGCACGAGCTGGCCATCCAGGCCACCGACGAGGGCCGCCTCCCCGAGGAGATCACGCCGGTCACGATCAGCTCGAAGAAGGGCGACAGCACCGTCGAGGTGGACGAGGCCCCGCGGCGCGAGAGCACTCTCGAGGCGCTCTCGAAGCTGCGCGGCGCGTTCCACAAGGACGGCGCCCACACAGCCGGAAACGCACCGGGCGTGAACGACGGCGCCGGCGCGCTCGTGCTGTCCTCGGACGAGTGGGCGAAGAGCAACGGCCGCACGCCGATGGCCACGATCGTGGCCCAGGCGGCGGTCGCTGACGAGTTCCCCTACCTGGCCCGCACGCCCGCCAACGCGGCGAGCAAGGCGCTAGAGAAGGCCGGGCTCTCGGTGGACGACATCGACCTCTTCGAGATCAACGAGGCCTTCGCCTCGGTGGCGCTCAACTCGATGCGCATGCTGGGCGTGGACGAGTCGAAGGTGAACGTGAACGGCGGCGCGATCGCGCTCGGGCACCCGATCGGCGCGAGCGGCGCCCGCATCCTGATGACGCTCGTCCACGAGCTGCGCCGGCGCGGCGGAGGCCTGGGCTGCGCGGCAATCTGCTCCGGCGGCGGCCAGGGCGACGCCGTCATCGTCGAGGTGAACGGCAGCTAGAGGCCCGCCGGGCGCCCGGCGCCGGTGGGTCGCAAACTCGCCACACGGCGCTTCCCAGCGGAGGGTGGGTGCGATTCTCGACGGATGCGCATCGCCAGTGCCCCCACCCCCTTCGCGAAGCCGTCGAGTGGCGAGTTGTGGACCTCGTAAGTGCATCGAGTCGGGGGATGCGGATCGCGACACTAGTCTCCGGCCCATGGCCGGTGCAGCATTCTT
>DASUQG010000022.1:0-5034 GCA_036280695.1 Thermoleophilaceae bacterium | reverse complement strand
CGGCGACGCCGCTAGCGTGGTCAGGGCGCTGCGCGCGGTGCTGACGGCGGAGAGCCTGCCCGGGCCCCCGGCCCAGGAAGAACCGGCGGCGGCACTGCTGTCGCGACGCGAACGCGAGGTGCTCAAGCTCGTTGCGAGCGGGCTCAACGATCGCGAGATCGCCGAGCAGATGATTCTTAGTCCTCACACCGTGCACCGCCACGTGGCGAACATCCGTCACAAGCTCGGACGCGGATCTCGGACGGCGGCGGTCGCCGAAGCGGCTCGCCTGGGACTGCTCTGAACAGGCCCTACGGCGGCTGAGCCAGCGGCTCGGAGCTCCGCCAGGTGCCTCATCACCGGAACGGGCCATCCGTCGCCAATGAGCGTTTCGGGCGATGCGCGGCGGGCCCCGGCGCCCTACCGTCGCAGGCATGACAACCGACAGCTTGCAACTGCGTCCCGTCGCCGACTCGCGGGCATGGGCACGCGTGTTCGCCGCGATGTATGACCCGTTCTTGTGGATCGGCGAGCGCGCTGGCATGCGCCGCCACCGCCGTGACCTCCTCACCCAGGCGCGCGGACAGACCTTGGAGATAGGGAGCGGCACTGGCCTGAATCTCCTCCACTATCCGGACGACCTCGACAGCCTCGTGCTCGCAGAGCCCGACCCGTCCATGCGCAAGCGCCTCAAGAACGCGGTGCGCCGCAGCGAGCGGAACGCGAAGGTGATCGACGCCGGCGCAGAGCATCTGCCATTCGGCGACGCGACAATCGACACGGTCGTCTCAACGCTCGTCCTGTGTACGGTCGACGCTCCCGACCTGGCGTTGCGCGAGATCGAGCGCGTGCTGCGCCCCGATGGGCAGCTGCTGTTCATCGAACATGTGCGCTCCGACTCGCCGCTGCTGGCCCGGTGGCAGGATCGCCTCGCCAGACCATGGCAGCGCTTCGCCGAGGGGTGCCGGTGCAACCGCGCGACACTCGAGCTGATGGATGCGTGCGGGTTCGGGCTTGACGCGCATCCCGCCGCATGGCGGGCGATGCCGCCGATCATCCGCCCGCTGGTCGTCGGCCGGGCCACCATCGGCGCCTGATCGGCCGGTTCCAGACCTCAGCGGATAGCCGACACACCCGGAACCCGACCCAAAGAGGACACTCCAATGCGATCCATTCTCAAGCGGCTCTTGGGCCGCCATACCACCGCCGTCGCCTACCTGGCGCTGTTCGCAGCGCTCGGCGGCAGCGCCTACGCGGCCGTCACCGTGACCGGCAAGAACATCAAGGACGGCACGGTCACCGGCCGCGACGTCAAGAACCGCTCGCTCGGTACGAGCAAGCTGACCCCGGCCGCGGTCAGCTCACTCACGGGCCAGCCCGGCCCGGCCGGCCCGCAAGGCGACAGGGGCGCACCCGGTCCCACCGGCCCGGCCGGCCCCATCGGCCCCACCGGTCCCACCGGCCAAAAGGGCGAGGCCGGCCCAGCCGGCCCACAGGGCCCACAGGGACCACAGGGACCCGCTGGCCCAAGTGGGATCAGCGGCTGGGAGTACCGGGTCTCCTCACCGGGTTTCAGCATCCCCTCCGGCGACGCGGACGGAGGGAGCATCCTCTGCCCGGCCGGCAAGAAGGCGCTCGGCGGCGGCGCGAGCGTCGAAAACGGCAACACCTACGTCTCGTCGAGCGCGCCCAACAACTCCGGCACCGGCTGGACGGTGTGGCTGCACAACAAGAGCTCCATCACCGTCACCGCCTACGCCTGGGTGATCTGCGCGAAAGTCACCGCGTAAACGCGGCTCCAGCCTCATGACCGTGTTCGACAAGCAGATCCAGCTGCGCACAGGTCCCCGCTCGCCGACGCGCCGCAGCGATCAAGGTGCTCCTCAAGCCCTAGGTCTGGGCCTACTCCCGCAGCCCCACGGCTTCAAGCGCCTCACGTTTGGTCGCGTACTCCCTGACGCGGCTGATCCGGCCGTCGCGGAGTGTCAGGACCCAGGTCTCCTCGCGTTCCGCGAAGGGGGCCTGGCCACCTTTACCCCGTCCGCCCCAGCGGAGCGGTACCACCACGTCGCTCCCTGCCTGGATGTACTCCAGAGGCCGATACCAGGTCCGCTCCACGACGTCATCGAAGCCGTCGGAAAGCCGCCGCAACCCGTCGTAGCCCGTGTACACACTGGCGTCTGGGAAGTCGGAGCGAACCTGCCAGACGATGTCGGGATCGAGGAGCTCGCAAAGCGCCTCCCAATTCATCTTCGGCTCGGACAGCAGCTCGAAGACGCGGTCCAGACGCTGCACGCTGGTCTCTGACATCGCCCGCCCAGTATCCCGCCTTCGGGTCGGGGCGGCGGTAGCGTTCAACCGCTGACCAACGACCACAACAAGCGGCTCATCCACCGGCTGGTGGAGATCGTGAACGGGCGCGACTTCGGCTCGATCGAGGAAGTGGCCACCGGTGAGGTGGCGAGCGAGGCGAAACGCTGGGTCGGCCCGTTCACCGAGTCGTTCCCGGACTTCCGCATGGAGGTCGTGGACGTGATCGCCGACGGCGACAAGGTGGTCGGCTACTTCAAGTGCTCGGGCACCCACGAGGGGGAGTGGCGCGGTCATCCCCCGACCGGGCGACGCTTCGAGGCGGTCGACGAGGTCTACATCTTCCGCGTCGAGGACGGCAAGCTGTCCTCGGCGCTGGCGGTCGTGGAGGACAACCTCACCCGCCTGCGGCAGCTCGGGCTCAGCCAAAGGTGAACGCGCCCGCGAGGTCAGTCGAGCAGGCTCGGCTCTCCGCGCGCGAGCCTGTACGTGAAGCGGCGGCCGGGCAACGCCTCGCGTGAGCGGCTCTTGATCGTGGCCGTCCGGCGCAGGGTGCAGCTGAAAGATTTCGGCCCCGCCGTGACGAGGCCGTAGCCGTGATGGTCGAAGTCGGCGTCCCTGACCCACGGGTTCTCTTGGCGAAGAAGGTCGACGATCGCCGGCGGGGTCTGGGGGTTGAAGGGGTTGGCTCCCGGCAGGACGCCGCCGGCGCCCTCGCCCAGACCGATCGATGTGATCGACCCGCCCACGAACTCCGTGGCCACGGGTCGGGAATCGCCGTTGTCCACGCGGACGTCGCCGGCCACGAACGTGTGGATGTCCCCCGTCACGAAGACGACGTCGCGAATCCTCCGCCTGCGGATGTGCGTGAGCAGCTCGCGCCGCTCGCGCGGGTAGCCCTGCCAGGAGTCGAAGCCGATGAGCTGCCCGCCCGGAGCGCGCGTGCCCATCACCATCGTCTGGTTAGCGATGACCTTCCAGGCTGCCGGTGTGTTCGCCAGCCGGTTCTTCACGAACGACATCTGCGCGTCCCCGAGAAACGGACGGGGCTGGTCAAGCTCGGGACAGGGGGCGGCCACCGGAACGTCGCCGCAGGGCTGGTCGCCGCGGTACTGGCGCTGATCGAGCAGGACCAGGTCCATCGTCTTGCCGAAGCGCATCCCGCGATAGATGCGCTGCGAGCCGCGGCGTGCCCCGTAGGTGGGGAGGCTCTCGAAGAAGGCCCGGTACGCGGCCGTCCGGCGCGCCTGGCTGTAGCGCAGCTCCGGCGGTAGCCCGCCCGTCGGCCCGGCGCCGCCGGCGTAGGCGTTCTGGACTTCATGGTCGTCCCAGATGACGATCAGCGGGTGACGCGAGTGCATCCGGCGTAGGTTTGCGTCGCTGCGGTAGAGCGCGTATTTCGCGCGGTACTGCTGAAGCGTCTCTGCGACGCCGACCGGATCCGTGCGGACTCCGCCGGCTTGATCGCCGGCCGCGTACTGCGAGTCGGCGTATATGTAATCGCCGAGGCAGACCACGAAGTCCACGTCCTCCTCCGCCAGGAGGGCATGCGCGTTGAAGAAGCCGAAGGTGTAGTCCTGGCACGAGAAGAACGCGAACCGGACAGGCTGCCGAGAGTCGGGCGGCAGGGCGGTGCGGAAGCGACCCACCTGGCTGTCCGAGCCGCGCGTGGCAAAGCGGTACCAGTACTCCTCGTGCGGGCGCAGCCCGCGAACGCGCGCCTTCACGCTGTGCGCCGTGCCGGCGGACGTCGGCACGAGCTTGCGCGCCACCACCCGCCGGAAGCCGCGGTCGCGCGCCACCTCGAGCTCGACCGTGCCGCGCCCCTCGACGTCGGCGAGCCGGGTCCACAGCGTGATTCCGTCGGGCCCGGGATCTCCGGACATGATTCCCTCGGCGAATCGGCCTCCGCGCAGGCTCGGGCGGCGAGTGACAGCTGCGATGGCCTCCGGGCCAAGCGCCGCCGCCACCGTCGCGGCACTGGCACCGGCCAGGAATCCGCGCCGGGAGATCGGGTGTTCTCGCACTATTGGGCCAAGGTACGCGTGTTGGCCCGCCTGCGCGAGCGATTCAGTCGCCCGCGCGCGGCTGCCAGCTGATCTGGTCGATCAGGCCGTCGCGGAAGCGGTAGGTCCAGCTCAGCTTGGTCTCCGCGAAGGAGCCGTCGGGGCGCACGACGCGCGCCGAGCCGCGCACGACGACGCTGTCGCCCTCGACCTCGAACGAGCGGGCGCGTGCCGTGATCGTGACTCCCGCGTCGGTGGTCCGGCGCAGAAACGCCATGACGTCCTCGCGGCCGCGGATGGCCTCGTCGGCTTCGCCGGGTCGAGCCGCGCCGCGCGCGAGGTATGAGTGCAGTTCCACGTCCTCGTGGCTGATCCTCATCAGCTCCTCGGTCGCGGCCAGCGGGCCGCCGGCATCGAAGGTCTCCCAGACCTTCTGGATCGCCGCGAGGTTCGGCGCCGGGGGCGCCGACCGGTTCACGGCCAGTTCGTCGTGCGAGTCCATCACGTCCCGAGTGTCGCACGATCTCGCGGCACCGCCTCACTGCAATGCCGCCGCTAAACTCAGCGTCGACCTCGCGGCCGGCCGCGCCTCGTTCGTGTGCCCACGGTCGCCCCACGCCCACTACCTTCCGAAGGAGCCATGGCTCGCGGAGACGTTCGAATCGCCGTGACCCTCGCATGCGAGGAGTGCAAGCGGCGTAACTACCAAACCGAGAAGTCGAAGCGCAACAACCCGGAC
>DASUQG010000021.1:0-4096 GCA_036280695.1 Thermoleophilaceae bacterium | reverse complement strand
CAATGAGCGGACACCATCGCTCCGTCGCGGGCAAACCCGCGACCTCACGCACAGCGATCCCTCCGGGCACCCGAGACGTGCTGCCCGAGGAGATGCGCGAGCTGCGCGCGATCGGCGACCGCATGCGCGCGGCGTTCGAGGGGGCGGGCTACGGCGAGGTGCACACCCCGGCGCTCGAGTATGAGGAGGTGCTGCTGCGCGGAGACGCGCGCGCCGCGGGGGCCCGCTACCGGACATTCGACGAGCGGGGCCTGGTGCTGGCGCTGCGATCCGACATGACGATCCCGATCGCCAGGGTCGTTGCCACTCGCTACGCCGACGCGCAGCCGCCGCTTCGCTTCTCCTACTTCGCACGCGCCTGGCGCGCCACCGAGCGCGGCGTGGGGGAGCCGCGCGAGTTCCTGCAGGCGGGCCTCGAGCTGATCGGCGTTGCCGGCGCGGATGGCGAGGCGGAGGTAGTGGCCCTCACGATCGCGGCGCTCGACGCGGCGGGTCTGAGGCGCCACCGGGTGGGGGTCGGCGACGGCGCTCTCTACCGCAGCCTGCTCGGGTCGTTTGGCGTCCCCGAGGAGTCGCACGTCCCGATGCTGGAGGCGCTCTCGCGCCGCGACCTCGTCGGGTTGGAGGGACAGGTGGACCGGCTGGGACTCGGTGAGGCGGAGCGCGACCTGCTGGTGCGGCTGCCGCAGCTGCGCGGCGGGCGCGAGGTGTTGGACCGGGCCGACACGCCGGGGCTGGACGGGCTGCGCGCGCTGCACGAGCGGGTCGAGCAGCGCGGGGTGGCCGACCGAGTGATCTTCGACCTCGGGCTGGTGCGCGAGCTCGGCTACTACACCGGCCCCGTGTTCGAGGTCTACGACCCGGCGGTGGGCTTCGCCCTTGGCGGCGGCGGGCGCTATGACGACCTGATCGGCCGCTTCGGCCGCGACCTGCCGGCCTGCGGGCTGGCCCTCGACGTGCAGCGCGTGCATCTGGCGCAGGCCGCCGAGGAGGCGCTCGGATGAGCGAGCGCCTCACGATCGCGGTTCCGCGCGGCGCGCTCTTCCAGGGCACGCTCGACCTCCTCGACGGGCTCGGCATCGACACGTCCGAGGTCCGATCCAACGAGCGCCGGCTGCTGTTCGCCGACCAGGGCATCGTGACCATGCGCCCGAGCGACGTGCCCACCTACGTCGAGCACGGCTCCGCCGACATCGGCGTGACGGGCAAGGACGTACTGCTCGAGCAGTCGCAGCGCAAGGTCTACGAGCTGCTCGACCTCGGCTACGGCCAGTGCCAGATGGTCGTGGCGGCGCCCGACCGCGGCGACCCGATCGGCGACGCGCTACGGCGCCTCGGCCGCGTCCGCATCGCCACCAAGTACCCGCGGCTGGCCGCCGAGCACTTCGCGGCGACGGGGCGGCAGGCCGAGATCGTGGAGGTGAAGGGCTCGGTGGAGCTGGCGCCGCTCACCGGCCTCGTGGACGGCATCGTGGACCTGACGGCCACCGGCAAGACGCTGGAGGAGAACAACCTGCGGGTCGTCGAGACGATCGGCACCTGCACGGCGCGGCTGATCGCGAATCCCGTGGCGCACAAGCTCAAGGCCGAGCAGATCGACTCGATCGTGGAGCGGCTGCGCGGGTGAGGATCGAGCGGATCGAGAACGGCTGGTCGCGGCCTCGGCCCTCCGGCGACGTGGAGGAATCCGTCCGCGCGATCCTCGACGAGGTGGCCCGTGGCGGCGATGCGGCCGTGCTCGATCTCACCGAGCGCTTCGACCACGCGGAGCTCGGGCCGGAGCAGCTGCGCGTGGACGCGAACGAGCTCGAGGGGTCGGTCGGCGTGCTGGAGCCGGCCGTCCTGGAGGCGCTGCGGACCGCGATCGACAACGTCCGAGCGGTGGCGCGGGCGCAGTTGCGCGAACCCGCCGCGGTGGAGCTTGCGCAGGGTCAGCGGGTGGAGATCGCCGAGAAGGCCGTGCGGCGCGCGGCCATCTACGTGCCGGGCGGCGAGGCGCCGTATCCCTCGACCGTGGTGATGGGTGCCGTGACGGCCCGGGCGGCGGGCGTGGAGGAGATCGTGGTGTGCGCCCCGCCGGGACCAAGGGGCAGGGCGCACCCGGTGATCCTCGCGGCCTGCGTCCTCTGTGAGGTGCACGAGGTCTACCGGATGGGCGGCTCCCAGGCGATCGCCGCGCTGGCGTATGGCACGGAGTCCGTCCGGCGCGTGGACGTGATCGTGGGCCCGGGCAACCCGTACGTGCAGGAGGCGAAGCGCCAGGTGGCGTGGACGCACGTGGGCATCGACGGCATCGCCGGGCCGAGCGAGCTGGCGGTCGTGGCCGCGGGCGAGGGCGTGGAGCCCGAGCTGATCGCCCTCGACCTGCTCGCCCAGTCCGAGCACGGCGAGAACAGCCCGCTCTGGCTGATCTCGCCGGACGGTGCGCTGCTCGATGCGGTGGTCGAGGCGCTGGAGGAGCTCGAGGGCGCGCGCCCGAGCGCACGCGACGCCGAGCTTCAGGCGATCAGGACGCGCGACCTCGGCGATGCGCTGACGATCGCGAACGCCATCGCGCCGGAGCATCTCGAGCTCGTGGGGGCGGAGGCGGAGTCGCTCGCGGATCGTGTGCGCTCCGCCGGCTGCCTCTTCGTCGGGGCCGGCGCCGCCACGGCGTTCGGCGACTACGTCGCGGGCTCGAACCACGTACTGCCCACCGGTGGCGCCGCGCGCTTCCAGTCGGCGCTCTCGCCCGCGACCTTCAGGCGGCGGATGGCTCGCGTATCCTTGCCCGGCGAGGCCCCGGCCCGCCTCGCGCCCGCGGGCGCCGCTCTGGCGCGTGCCGAGGGCTTTCCTGTGCACGCAGAATCCATGGAGCGCCGCGCGTGAGCCGCACCTCGCAGATCCATCGCACAACGGGCGAGACCGACGTCCAGCTGTCGCTCGACCTCGACGGCGCGGGCGCGGGCGAGCGCGCGACCGGAGTCGGCTTCTTCGACCACCTGCTCGACGCCGTGGCCCGCCACGGGCTCTTCGACCTCGACGTGCGCGTGGACGGCGATCTCGAGACCGGGCCGCACCACACGGTCGAGGACACTGGCATCGCGCTCGGCCAGGCGATCGACGAGGCCCTCGGCGACCGCGCGGGGATTCGCCGCTTCGGCCACGCGGTCGTCCCGATGGACGAGGCACGAGCCGCTGCTGCGATCGACATCTCCGGACGGCCGTTCACGGCCCTCGAGGGGTCCTTCGGCGCCGAGCGGGTGGGCGACCTCGAGACCGACCTCGTCGAGGAGTTCTTCCGCGCTGTGGCCAATGCCGCCAAGCTCACGCTGCACGTGCGCGTGGAGGCGGGCAGCAATGCCCATCACATGGTCGAGGCGTCCTTCAAGGCGTTCGCGCGCGCACTACGCGCCGCCGTGGAGAACGACGAGCGCGTCGAGGGCGTGCCCTCGACCAAGGGCGTCCTTTGACGCGCATAGCGATCCTCGACTACGGGATGGGGAACCTGCGCTCGGTCGGCAAGGCGCTCGAGCACGTGGGCGCGGAGCCGTTCCTGACGAGCGACCACGCTCGCGTCCGGGAGGCGGACGGAATCGTGCTGCCCGGCGTGGGGGCGATGCCGAAGGCGATGGAGCGGGTGAGGGACCTGAAGCTCGACCAGCTGCTGCGCGAGCGCGTGGAGGCGGCCGTGCCGGTGATCGGTCTCTGCATGGGCATGCAGCTGCTGTTCGACTCCACCGCCGAGATGGGCGGCGCCGAGGGCATCGGCCTGCTGCGGGGGCCGGTGGAGGCGCTCGACGCGCCCGGTCTGAAGGTGCCGCAGATCGGCTGGAACCCGGTGAGCTGGCGCCGGGCGAGCCCGCTGAACGAGGGGCTGCCCGCGCCGTGCGCCTTCTACCACGCGAATTCGTTCGCCCCGCGGCCCGCCGACCCGGACGCCGTCCTCGGCACGGCTGAGTACGGAAGCGAGTTCGTGAGCGTGGTCGAGCGGGCGCCGGTGTACGGGCTCCAGTCGCACCCGGAGAAGTCGGGCCCGGACGGGCTGCGTCTCCTGAAGAACTTCGTCAACCTCGCGCGGTGATCCTCCTCCCCGCGGTGGACATCCGAAACGGGA
>DASUQG010000020.1:0-2017 GCA_036280695.1 Thermoleophilaceae bacterium | reverse complement strand
GTCATGCTTGGTGGCTACCCGCCGACGGCTGCTCGAAACGGCTCGAGGGCCAGCACCAGCGCCGCGGCGGACGCCAGCAGAGCCCAGTCGAGTGGGCGGGCGCGCAGCCGCAGCGGCGCCGCCGGCGGCGGCGGCGTGTAGGCGGCTGCCTCGCGGACCACCCAGGCCAACACGGCGTCGAGCAGTGCGACCGGCCGCTTCGGCGCCTTCGAGAGCCGGGCGGCAAGCGCGCGGCCGGCGGCCGCAAGCCGACCCTCGGACGCGATCGCGTCGAGCACCTCTGAGGCCTCCGGCACCGAGGGGATTCGGCCCAGCCGGCCGAGGACGCGGCGCGAGACCTCGCGCAGCCCGCTCGCCCGCGCGGCCGCGCGAAGCCAGGTGGCCACGAGCACGAGCAGCGCCGCGCGGGCGGCGCGCCGGAGCGCGGTGTCGAGCCCGAGTCCCCCACCCAGCGCGAACACGAAGGCGGTCGTGGCAAGCAGCGCCGCGAAGACCAGGCCGGCGGGCACGGGGTCCGGCTCCGCGCGGGCGAGCAGCCAGGCGAGCGCGAGCCAGGCGGCCACGGCGCTCAGCACGACCCACGCGGTGCTCGAGAGCAGCAGAACGAAGGCAATGAGGGCGGCGCCCGCCACCGCGCGCGGGTCGAATCTCCCCGGGTGGCAGAAATTCGTTGCGGAAAACGCAACGTTTTTCTGCCACCTGGATGGCTCTGGCTCCTCTCGGTGCAGCTGCTCGGGCTCCTCCCACGCCCGCAGCCCGCGCCGGTAGACCAGCACCTGAACCGTGCTCGCGAACGCCGCCCATGCGAGCAGGCCCGCGAGCGTGAGTGCCAGCGCGTCGGCGGTGCCGACCTCGATGCCGATCCGGCGGCCGAGCGCGTCGTAGGTCCCGGCGTAGGCGTCGAGCCCGCCCGTGATCACCCAGATGAAGAAGGCCGTGGTGGCGGCGTTGTGGAGCAGCCGGACCGTGGCACAGGCGAGCAGCTGCGGCCAGAAGCCCACGCCCCGCGCGTGGAGTCGCCCCAGGATCGGTGCGCTCACCGCCTGGGTGAGCGGAACGCCGACGCGCGCCGGGCCGATGATGGCCACGGTCTCGAGCATCGCCGCCGCGCTCGCACCGAACCCGAGCCGGGCGCCGAGCCGCTGCGCCACGCGCGCGAGCGCGACGCCACCGGCCAGCGCGATCCAGAAGCCGCCGGTGGGTGCGGCGCGCGCGGCAAGGAACGAGACCACGGCCACGTGGGCCGGGCCGGTCGCGGCACGCGGAGCCATGGAGACACGACCGTAGCGGGGACGGCGGAGCCGCCCCCGCTGAGGTCATGGGGGTTGGTCGGGACTTCCCGGGGCGGGGGCCACGGGGCGGTTGGGTCTAGCTGCCGGAGTAGCGCCGGATCGGAGAGTCGGCGATGCGGCGACCGAGGTCTGCCACGTCGTCGTCGCTCAGCTGCTCGGTCGGGAAGCCAGCCTGCTCCAGCTCGTCACGGACCCGCTGCACACCCTGGATGTAATCCAGCTTCGCGCCCAGCTTCACCATCACCGACTTGGCGTTCTCGTCGTCGATGGCGGCACTTCCATCCGCAGACGGCTTCAGGAGCCAGGACTTGACTGCCTCGGCCTCAGCCAGCGTGAGCTCGATGCTCACGCCCTCGTCAGCACCCTCAGGGAGACCGTTGGTCACCTCGATGGACATGTGGTCTGAATCGGCTCTCCCCCCGGTTCCTTGAGCCTGCGCGGCAAACCTGGACGCTCCCCGCCACTAGCCTTTCAGCATGGCGCTGCCCACCGAGCGCTTCCCGCTCTTCCCACTGGGGCTCGTACTGCTGCCCGGGGAGCTCGTCCCGCTCCACATCTTCGAGGAGCGCTACAAGCTGATGATTGGCGAGTGCCTCGAGCAGGAGAGCGAGTTCGGGATCATCTGGCTCTCCGACGACGGCCTCAAGGAGGTCGGCTGCGCCGCTCGGATCGCGCGCGTGCTCGAGCGCTTCGACGACGGTCGCCTCAACATCCTCGTGGAGGGC
>DASUQG010000019.1:0-4226 GCA_036280695.1 Thermoleophilaceae bacterium | reverse complement strand
GCCATGCAGCAACGCCTCGTCGGCGCGGGCGATGAGCATCGTCGCCGACTCCCCCTCGCGCCACTCCGCCACGCCCGCGGTGGCCAGCGTCGCCTTGCCCCCGAAGCCGAGCTGGCCGAGCCTGCCCCGGATCTCGCCCAGCCCGCGGGCGACGACATCCACCGCCACGTCCTCGCCGGCGTCGAGGGCGATGATCGCGAACTCGTCGCCGCCGTAGCGCGCAACGACGTCGTACGCCCTCACGCTGTCGAGCAACGCCGCACCCACATGCTTCAGCACGGAGTCGCCCGCCTGGTGCCCGTGCTGCTCGTTCACCAGCTTGAAGTCGTCGAGGTCCACGATCGCCAGCGAGAGCCCGTGGCCCGTCCGGCGGCAGCGCTCGAGCTCGCGGCGCAGCGTGTCGTGCATCGCCGCGTGGTTGAGGCAGCCGGTGAGGCCGTCCGTGCGGGCGGCGAGCGCCAGCTCGGCGTGCGTCAGGGCGTTGCGGTACGCGGCGGCCGACAGGTCGGCGAGATGTCCGAGCAGCTCGAGGGCTCCGTCCTCCACGGGCGCGCTCGCGAACTCCACGACGAGGACGCCGCGCACTTCCCCGTCCCAGCTCAGTGGCACGGCCAGCGAGTGCTCGGCAGTCACGGCCTCGCCCCGCTCGGCAACCGCCGCGACGATGCCCTCCCCGGCCGACCCGATGGCGTCCCCCGCCCGGCCGTAGGTGGCCTCCAGCCGAAGCGCGTCCCCGCTGCCGCGCAGGAAGACATCCGCCCGCTCGGCGCCGGCCACTCGCCTCGCCTGTTCGCACACCCGGACGAGGAGCCTGCTCGGGTCGAGCGTCTGGTTCAGGCTGCGCGCGGCGTCCAGGAGACGGGACACGCCCTCCTGCACGGCTACAGCCCGAGGGTCTTCGCGATGATGTTCTTCTGGATCTCGGAGGTGCCGCCGTAGATGGTGGTGACCACCGCGCTCCGGAGGTGCCGCTCCATCGGGTACTCCTTCGCGTAGCCGTAGCCGCCCATGATCTGAACGCCCTCGAGCGCCACGCGCTTCGCGAGCTCCGTGGCCGCCAGCTTGGCCATTGAGGCCTCCTGGGGAAGCATCCGGCTCGGGTCGTCGTCGGTGAGCGACGCGACCCAGCGCACGAGCAGCCGCACCTGGGCGATGTCGGTGGCCATCTCGGCGAACTTGTGCGAGAGCGCCTGGAACGAGCCGATGGGGCGGCCGAACTGGCGCCGCTCCTTCGCGTATGCGAGAGCGTCGTCGAAGGCACGCTGCGCGAGCCCGAGCGACGTGGCCGCGAGGATCGTCCGCTCGTAGTTGAGGCCGGCCATGAGCTGCGTCCAGCCGCCGCCCTCGGTGCCGAGCAGGGCGTCCTCAGGCACGCGCACGCCGTCGAGATGGATCTCGTTCGTCTCCTCGCCGCCCAGCGTCTCGATCGGGGTGATGGTCATCCCGGGCGCGTCGCGCGGCACCAGGATCATCGACATGTCCTCGTGGCGCTCGCCCTCGCCGGTCCGGCAGACGATCAGGATGTGGCTCGCCCTGTGCGCGTAGGAGCACCACGTCTTCGCGCCGTCGAGCACCCACTCGCCGTCCTCCAGCCGGGCGCGCGTCTTCAGAGCCGCGACATCGGAGCCGGCGTCCGGCTCGGACATCGCGATGGCGAGCGTGCCGCCCTTGACCACGCGGCCGAACAGGTCGCGCTTCTGGTCCTCTGTCCCGAAGCGGTTCAGCGCCCCGACCACGATCAGCGTGACCCCGTAGCCGGCCACCGGGATCTGGCCGCGCGTGAACTCCTCGAGGAACAGGGTGGCGTCGAGGAACGAGCCGCCCGAGCCACCGTACTCCTCGGGGATCTGGAGGCCGTACCAGCCGAGCTCGCCCATCCGGGCGGCAACCTCGTCCGAGTGGCCGTCGTGCTCCGGCCGCTCGAACTTCTCGCGCACGGCGAAGTCGCGGATCGCCTCGACGAACGCGCGCTGCTCCTCGCTGAGGCCGCGGTCGGCGGTGGCGGTGAGGGTGGCGGCGCTCGTGCTCAAGCTTCCACGGTCTCCCGCGGCTTGAAGCGGTTCAGCTCGCGCATCGCGATCACCATCTTGTGCACCTCGTCCGGTCCGTCGGCGATCCGCAGCCAGCGGCCCTGGCGCCACGCTGCTGCGAGCGGCGTGTCGTCCGACATGCCGAGCGCGCCGTGCACCTGCATGGCCCTGTCGAGCACGCGCTGGTGCATCTGAGCCGCGATCACCTTGATCATCGAGATGTCCTGGCGCGCCGCGCGCTTGCCCTCGGTGTCCATCCTCCAGGCGGCGTGCAGGACCATCAGGCGCGCGGAGTCGATCTCCATGCGCGACTTGGCGATGAAGTCCTGGACGAACTGCTTCTCCGCAAGCGGCCCGCCGAACGCCTGGCGATCGTGCGCGCGCCGGCACATCAGCTCGAAGGCGCGCTCGGCCGAGCCGATC
Source organism: Thermoleophilaceae bacterium (assembly GCA_036280695.1). Taxonomy (GTDB): domain Bacteria; phylum Actinomycetota; class Thermoleophilia; order Solirubrobacterales; family Thermoleophilaceae; genus JACVRW01. Next base: position 1,773 of record DASUQG010000019.1, on the reverse strand, counting down.
GCGCGCATGCAGTGGTGGATGCGGCCGGGGCCGAGGCGGTCCTGCGCGATCGCGAAACCGCCGCCGCGCCCACCGAGCAGGTTGGCGGCCGGCACGCGGCAGTCCTCGTAGCGCACCTCCCAGTGGCCGGGGCCCTCGTCGTGGCCCATCACCGGCACGGGCCGGATGCCCTCGAAACCGGGCGTGTCCACCGGCACCAGGATCATGCTCGCGCGCTTATGCGGCGGGGCGTCGGGGTCGGTCACGACCATTGCGATCGCGAGCGCGGCGCCGTTGTAGCCGGAGGTGAACCACTTGTGGCCGTTGATCACCCACTGATCGCCGTCGAGCTCCGCGCGCGTCATCAGCCCGGTGGGGTCGGAGCCGGCGGTCTCGGGCTCCGTCATCGAGAAGCACGAGCGGATCTCGCCGTCGAGCAGGGGCTGGAGCCAGCGCTCCTGCTGCTCGTCCGTGCCGTGCTCGGCGAGGATCTCCATGTTGCCCGTATCGGGCGCCGCGCAGTTGAAGACCATCGGGGCGACGCCGCTTCTGCCCATCAGCTCGCAGAGCATCCCGTACTCCCAGTTGGTGAGCCCGGGGCCGAAGCGGTCGTCCGGAAGGAACAGGTTCCAGAGGCCCTCGCCCTTCGCGCGCTCGCGCAGCTCGACGAGGATCTCGGGGTACGCGACTCCCGGGCGGACCTCAGTGTCGAGGGCCTCGACCGCCTCGCGCTCGACCGGGTCGACGTGCTCCTCCATGAAGTCCCGAATGCGGTCCAGGAGCGCGGCGACTCGGTCGGATGGTGCGAAATCCATGGCCGCGGAGCCTACCGAGCGTCAGGCGCCCTGGAACGCCAGCCACGCCACGAGCGCGGTGGTGGCGCCGCCGAGCGCTATCGCCGCCGCGAGCAGGAGCGGCCGGGGGCCGCGGCGCTCGCCCGTGGTGGGCGCCATGTCCGCCTCGAGCAGCACCTCGCGCGCGGTCTCGGCGCCGGCGGACGGGACCAGCACGTCGCGCGGTCCGGCGGCGAGGAAGTCCGGCACGTCGAACCCGGCGCTGCGGCGCAGGATGCTCGGCACGCCCCACTCGAGCAGCAGTCCCTGGATCAGCTCGGCCTCGGCCTGGTTGCGCCCGCCGGCCACGCGCACGAGCTCGCCCTCGGTGAACGCTGGGTCGATCTTGCGGGCGCGTTCGTGCGCGTCGCTCAGCGGCGCGTCGAGCGGCTCGGCGCCGGCCCGCACCAGCGGCATGCCGCAGGCCGGGCAGAAGCTCGCGCCGGAGTCGTCCTCGCGGCCGCAGCCGGGGCAGGCGAGCGGCTCGTCAATCGACGACATCGAGCTGCTCCTCCTCCACGCCGCCATCGGCGATCCGCCACACCCGTACGACCGGCTCGTTCTCCAGCGAGATGATCAGGTAGCGCCAGTGGGGATAGGTGGCGAGGTTGATGTCGGTCTGCGACGGCTCCGCGGGGCTGCGCGGGTGCGAGTGGTAGATCCCGACCTCGTACCCCTCGTCGTCAAGCTCGTTGGCCGCGAACAGGCTCTTGTGGTCGAGCTCGTAGCCGTAGGGCGACCTGCGCGGGTTCTCCGCCCGGAAGACGGCCTCCACCACACCATCGGTCGCGCTCAGATAGCCGCAGCACTCGTTGGGGGCGTCGTCGCGCGCGTGCGCGATCAGCTCGTCCCAGTGCGCCCGCGAGATCCTCACGAGGTGAAGGCTAGTCTGCGGCCGATGGCGCCCTTTCTCACGCGCCGCGAGGCGCTCGGCGGCGCCGCCGCAGCGCTTGTCCTCGCC
>DASUQG010000018.1:0-3726 GCA_036280695.1 Thermoleophilaceae bacterium | reverse complement strand
GGGTCGGAGGCCGTCTGCCGGCTCTCGAACTGCGGCCTGATCGAGAGCGACTCGTATCGCGCCAGGTACGGCCCCCTCGCCGGGCCGCCGCCGGCCGGCGCCGTGTAGACGGCCACGCTGGCGTCCGTGATCTGCTCGCGCGAGCGGCTGAAGAGCGCGAAGCCGAAGCGCTGCGTGCCAGTCCGGAGCTCCAGTCCCGACGGCGCGAGCACGGGACCGCTCCCGCCCACCTCGTTCAGCAGCTCTGTCAGGGACTTGCCGTCCGGCTTCGGGAAGTCCTCGGCCTTTGCGGGAGGGGGCGGCTGGTCGCCCGAGGACGAGTCATCGCCGCCGCAGCCGGCGAGCAGGGCGCAGGCGAGCAGTACGGCGACGGAGGTCGTGCGGGCGCTCACGGGCGGGGAATCGTAGAGAGTTGAAATAGAGTGCCCCGCGCTATGGACCGCGCGGCGCTCATCACAGGCGGATCCAGCGGGATCGGGCTCGCCATCGCCCGCGCGCTGGGTGAGGACGGCTACCGGCTGACCCTCTCCGCGAGGCGCCCCGAGAAGCTCGAGGAGGCGACGCAGGGACTGCGCGACGAGGGCCTGGACGTGGAGGCCGTGCCCGCGAACATGGCCAAGGAGGAGGAGATCTCGAAGCTCGTGGCTGCGCACCGCGAGCGCTGCGGCCGGCTCGACGTGCTGATCAACAACGCGGGAATCGGGATCGGCGGCGCGGTGGCGGACGCGGAGACCAAGAAGCTCGATCTCCAGCTCGACGTGAACCTGCGTGCGGTCTATCTGCTGGCACGGGAGGCGATCCCGATGCTGAAGGAGGCCGGCGCCGAGCACGGCAAGGCGCTGATGGCGAACACGGCTTCATACGCCGGCAAGCACGGCCAGGGCTGGCTCGCGGCCTACTCGGCCACGAAGTTCGGCGTGGTGGGGCTGAGCCAGGCGCTCCACAAGGAGCTGTCGAGCGACGGCGTGCAGGTGACCGCCCTCTGCCCCGGCTTCGTGGCCACCCCGATGACGGACTGGGTCGAGGGCCAGGTGCCGAAGGATCAGATGATCCAGCCGGAGGACATCGCCGAGGCGATCCGGTTCCTGCTCAGGACGTCACGGCACTGCGTGGTGCCGGAAGTTCAGTTCGTTCGTCCTGGGGATTCAGAGCTCTGATCACACCCAGCTCGGCGACCGCGCGCTCGTACTCGTCGAAGCGGCGGAAGAGGCGCGGCTGGCGCAGCTTCCTGACCTCGCGCGCCACGTCCTCGAGGGCCGGAAGCTCGTCCAGCGCGATGCTCGCCTCCAGCATGGCCGTGAGCGTGTGCAGCTCACGATCGCTGGCCGGGCGCGCGCGCCCGCGGGCGCCGGTGTAGCGGTCCCAGGCGTGAGCGAAGCTGGCGAGACTCGTGCGGCCGCCGTTGCGGTGCGCCGCGAGCATCGGGCACACGCCGCCCTTCCGATCGGTGTACGCGCCGACGATGATGCGGTTCGTCTCGACGCCCGTGAGCATCGCCTTGCGCGTTTCGAGCGGAAGGCAGTCGATCGCGGTGCGGAGGTCTCTGGCGGGGCGGCGTCTCATGGCCTGTTACATAGGATCGGCAATTACGGGCAGAACATGCAACCGGCGATAGGACATTTGCAGTGCGGCTCGGCCTGAACGTCGGTTACTGGGGCCTCGGCATGACGGCCTCGGATCAGCTCGAGTTGGTGAAGGAGGCCGAGGCGGCGGGGTTCGACTCGGTCTGGGCGGCCGAGGCCTACGGCTCCGACGCCGCCACCGTGCTCGCCTGGCTGGCCGCGCAGACGGAGCGCATCAGGATCGGCTCGGCGATCTTCCAGATGCCGGGCCGCTCGCCCGCGATGACCGCCATGACCGCGGCCACTCTCGACCAGCTCTCGGGCGGACGCATGCTGCTCGGTATCGGCACCTCGGGACCGCAGGTGGCCGAGGGCTGGCACGGGCAGCGCTTCGGCAAGCAGCTCCAGCGCACGCGCGAGTACGTCGAGATCCTGCGGCGCGCGCTCGCCCGCGAGCGGCTCACCTACTCGGGCGAGACCTACCAGCTGCCGCTGCCCGACGGCCCCGGCAAGCCGCTGAAGCTCACGATCGCGCCGGTGCAGGACGAGATCCCGATCTACATCGCCTCGATCGGCCCGAAGAACACGCAGCTCACGGGCGAGATCGCGGACGGCTGGCTGCCGATCTTCTTCTCACCCGAGCACGTGGATCAGTCGCGCGAGCTGCTCGAGGAGGGCGCCGCGAGGGCGGGCCGGACGCTGGGGAGGGAGTTCGACATCGCCCCGGGCGTGAACGTGTCGATCGACGACGACGTGGACCGCGCGCGGGATCAGATGCGGCACTTCATCGCGCTGTACGTGGGCGGGATGGGCTCGCGCGAGCGCAACTTCTACAACGCGCTGGTGGAGCGCTACGGCTTCGAGGACGCCGCGCGCGAGATCCAGGACCTCTACCTCGAGGGCAAGAAGGACGAGGCGGCGGCCGCGGTGCCGGCCGAGCTGATCGACACGATCACGCTGGTCGGGCCGCGCGACAAGGTGCGCGAGCGGCTCGAGGTGTACCGCGACGCGGGCGTCGGGACGCTGATCGTCTCGCCGGTCTCGTTCGACACGAGCGAGCGCACGCGGATGGTCCGCGAGCTGGCGGAGATGCTCTGAACCGGCGCATCCTCCTCGCAGCGTTCGGCGACCCGGGTCACGCCTTTCCCGCGATCGCCCTGGGCGCGGAGCTCGCGCGCCGCGGACACGAGGTGATGCTCGAGACGTGGTCGCGCTGGCACGAGCACGTGGAGCGCGAGGGCATGCGCTTCGCGGCGGCGCCGGAGTACCAGGTGTTCCCCACCCGCGACAGGCCGCTCAAGCCATATGTGGCGGCGGTGAAGGCGTCCACGGCCACGCGCGAGCTGATCCGATCGTTCGACCCCGACGTGGTCGTGGCCGACATCATCACGGTGGCCGGCTCGCTGGCCGCGCAGGCGGAGGGCCGGCCCTGGGCCACGCTCGTGCCGCACGTGATGCCGACGGGCGAGCCCGGCTTCCCCGTGTACTCGGTCGGGGCGGTCTATCCGCGCACGGCGGTCGGGCGACGCGTGTGGGAGCTGGTGCGGCCGCTGGTGATGACCGGTGAGGAGCAGGGCCGTGTGGAGCTGAACGGCGCGCGCGAGCGGGTCGGGCTGCGGCCGCTCCGCGACGTACACGGCGGGATCTCGCGCGAGCTCGCCATCGTGGCCACCTTCCCCCAGCTCGAGTACCCGCGGGCAGAGGCCTGGCCTGGGATGCGCGTGACGGGGCCGCTCCTGTGGGAGCAGCCGTTCGGCGACGTGGAGCTGCCACCGGGCGAGGGCCCGCTGGTGCTGGTGGCGCCGAGCACGTCGCAGGACCCTGAACACCGGCTGGTGCGGGCAGCCCTCCAGGGGCTGGCGGGAGAGCCGGTGCGCGTGCTGGCCACCACCAACCGGCGCGAGCCGCCCGAGCCGCTGCGGGTTCCTCCGAACGCCCGCGTGGTCGACTGGGTGTCCTATGCGCGGACGATGCCACTCTGCGACGCGGTCGTCTGCCACGCCGGCCACGGCACCCTGGTGCGGGCGCTCGCGAGCGGCGTGCCCGTGGTGGCGTGCCCGCACGCCGGCGACATGGCGGAGAACGCGGCGCGCATCCGCTGGGCCGGCGCGGGCGTCTCGCTGCCACGGCGCTTCACCACAGCGCGGGGAGTGCGGCTCGCTGT
>DASUQG010000017.1:0-3502 GCA_036280695.1 Thermoleophilaceae bacterium | reverse complement strand
TCTCGAAGTAGCAGTCGCCGTTCTGGCCCTGCTCGTGCCAGAAGGAATCCTCGTAGGTGAACACGACCTTCGCCGCGAGCGCGTGACGCTGGCGGTCGAGCGACTGCATGCGCTCGTCCGAGACGCCCTCGACGCGCACGTCGCGCAACGGGCCGACCGGCAGCGCGCACACCACGGCGTCTGACTCGAAGCGCTCGCCCGTCTCGGTCGTCACGCTGCAGCCCTGGGGCGAGACGCGCACGCGCGTGACTGGGGTGGCGTACCTGATCCGGTGGCCGAGCTCCTCCGCCATCCGAAGCGCCACGGTGGCCGATCCCTCCGCCACGCGGTTGCACTCCCAGACCTCGTAGTTGTAGAAGCCGTTGCCGCCGGCGGCCGCCTCCTTGCGCAGCTCCGCCAGCAGCGAGGTGCGCTCGATCGACTCCGCGGACAGCGCCAGCATCGCGAGGTCGCGGGCGCGCACCACGCCCCGCGTGGCGCCTCGGTCGCGCATCCAGGCCGCCATCGAGAGGCGGTCGAGCCGCTCGGCGTCGGGATGCGACCACGGGTCCTCGGGGTCGACGCTCGCGGCGAGCTTGCCGAACTCCCCGTTGAGTGCCGCGTAGCTCTCGCGGTCGGCGTCGCTCATCCAGGGGAAGTCGTCGCCCACGTAGCGCCCGTCGGCGAGCACCCAGGTGTCCTCGCCGGGCAGTTGGGGAAATGACGGGACGATGGTCAGTCCGAGCTCCTCGGCAAGCTGCACGTAGGCGCGATGGAACGGACCGATCACCTCTCCGCCAAGCTGGACGATGCGCCCGTCGGCGAGCGTCGTCTGCTCCACGCGCCCGCCCGGGCGGTTGCGTGCCTCGAGCACGATCACGTCCGTGCCCTGGTTCATCAGGTCGCGTGCCGCGCTCAGGCCCGCAAGGCCGGCGCCCGCGACAATGACGTCGCATTTCACGGGGGCATCCTTTCATGAGCGATACCGAACTCAGAGCGCTGACGGCGCTCGGCTTCGACGAGCTGCGGCAGGCCACCGGTGGCCTCGGCTCGATCCACCAGGCGCTCGCCGCGCGAGTGTTCCGTGCGGTCGGACCGGGCGCCGCGCTCGTGCGCCCGCTGTACGAGCCGATCACGCGCGGCGTCTATGCGGGCCTCGGGCTCGGCACGCGCGCGATCGGCCTGGCGGCACAGGCCGCGGTGGCTCGGCGCGACGCGCCGGTGCTCTCCACGACCCCCCGCGGCAGCGCGCTGATAGCGGCCGTCACGGGCCTGCGCGGCGATGCGCTCGAGGCCGAGGGCAGCCCGCTCTGCCAGCCGATGGCCGTGCGCGTGGGCGGCGAGCCGGTCGCACTCGACACGGAGGCGCTGCGGGCGGCCTTCCCGGACGCCACCCCGCGCTTGGTCGTGTTCCTACATGGCCTGATGGAGACCGAGTTCTCGTGGGGCGCGCGCGAGAGCTACGGCAGCCGCCTCGCCCGCGAGCTCGGCTGCACGCCCGTGTACGTGCGCTTCAACAGCGGCCGCCACATCTCGGAGAACGGGCGCTCGCTCAGCGAACTGATGGAGGAGCTGGTGGCCGCCTGGCCCGGCGGTGCGGCGGAGATCGCGCTCGTGGGCCACTCGATGGGCGGGCTGGTGGCCCGCAGCGCGTGCTGCCACGGCGCGCAGGACCACGCGGGGTGGGTCCGGCTCGTCACGCACAGCGTCTCGCTCGGCTCTCCGCACATGGGCGCGCCGCTCGAGCAGGCGGTGCACGTGCTGAGCGCGGGGCTCGCGGCGCTGCCGGAGACGCGCCCGGTGGCCAACCTCCTGCGCCGCCGCAGCGGCGGCATCCGCGACCTGCGTCAGGGATCGCTCGTGGACGAGGACTGGCGCGACCGCGACCCGGACGCGCTGCGCGCGGCCGCCTGCTCGGAGGTCCCGCTGCTGGAGGGCGCCACGCACTGCTTCGTGTCGGCCACGATCACGCGCAGCCAGCGCCACCCGCTCGGGCGGCTGCTCGGCGACACGCTCGTCCTGGTGCCGAGCGCCTCGGGCCGCAGCCGCACGCGCCGGATCCCGTTCGACGAGGAGTACGGCATGCACCTCGGGGGCGCCACCCACTTCGCGCTTTTGAACCACCCGGCGGTCTACGAGCGGCTGAGGGACTGGCTCGCCGTGGCGCCGCAGCGCGTCTAGACGCCGCGCGGGGCGGCGTTGTCGAGCACCACTCGCATGAGGTCGCGGATCGACAGCATCCCGACCACCTCGCTGCCTTCCACGAGCGGCATGTGGCGGAAGCCGCCGTGGATCATGAGCACCGCGGCGTGCTGGGTGGTGTCGTCCGGCCCCATCGTGTCGGGGTCGCGCGTCATCCAGTCGGCCACGACCGTGTCGTCCTGAATGCCGGCCGCGACGGCGCGGAGCACGTCGCGCTCGGTGAGGATCCCGGCGAGATCGGAGCCCTCCAGCACCAGCACGGCGCCCACGTCGCGGTCCACCATCCGCTGAGCCACCTCCTGGAGCGCCTCGTCGGGCGAGACGGTGAGGAGGTCACGCGACATGTGATCGCGGGCGACCGGCATGCGCGGACTCTAGAACAGCGAAGGCCGTGCCGGTCGCTCAGGCTTCGTGTCCGGGATCGATGCGCTTCGCCCGGTGGAACCCGAGCTGGCCCTCCGGCTCCTCGAACTCGGCGAAGAACGGCTCCAGCACCATGCCGGTGTGGTCGCCGAAGTCCACCCGCTCGATGATGCGGCCCACGAAGCGGTTCGGGCAGTCGTCGAGCAGCGGCACGCCCTCGGGGCCGGGGCGCCAGGAGACGCGCTCGAACTTGTCGAGGTCGTCGCCGGTCTCGCCGCCGAACAGCTCGGCCAGGTCGGTGGCGCCCTCGGGAACCAGGTGGATGCCCATCGAATCGGCCCCGCGCGCGACCCGGAAGGTGTGGTTCTTCTCCGAGATGCCGGCCAGGAAGCGCGGCGGGTGGATGCTCGCCTGGGTGGCGAACCCGATCAGACAGCCGCCCCGCTCGCCGCCGGCCGCGACCGTGGCGATGAACATCGGATAGTCGAGCTGCGCGACCAGCTTCTGGAAGCTCTGTTCCATGGGACCCATTCGGTGCCGAAGACTAGGCTGAGCTCATGGGACAGCCAGTCGTTCACTTCGAGATCATTGGCAAGGACGGGGAGAAGCTTCAGCGCTACTACGGCGAGCTCTTCGGGTGGGAGATCGACTCGAACAACCCGATGAAATACGGCACAGTCCAGCGTGAGGGGAACACGAACGCGGACGGCGTGGGCATCGGCGGGGGCGTCGGCTCCGGCCCGGAGGGTTACGACGGCCACGTGACGTTCTATATCGAGGTACCGGACGTCGAGGCGGCGCTCGCGAAGGCCGAGGAGCTGGGCGGTTCGCGCGTGATGGGCCCGGACGAGGTGATGGAGGGTCTGGAGATCGGGCTGTTCACGGACCCCGAGGGCCATGTGGTCGGCGTCGTAAGCCGCGGGCAGGCCCGCTAGTTGTCGCGGATGTCCTCCGCGAC
>DASUQG010000016.1:0-3802 GCA_036280695.1 Thermoleophilaceae bacterium | reverse complement strand
ATCACCATGCGCTGGATCTCGGAGGTGCCCTCGCCGATCAGAAGCAGCGGGGCGTCGCGGTAGAGGCGCTCGATCTCGTACTCCTTCGAGTAGCCGTAGCCGCCGTGGATGCGGAACGCCTCCTCCACGACCTCCTTGCCGGTCTCGGATGCGAACAGCTTCGCCATGCCGGCCTCGAGGTCCGAGCGCTGTCCGGCGTCCTTCATGCGCGCGGCTTTCAGGGTGAGTAGCCGCGCGGCCTCGATCTTGGTGGCCATGTCGGCGAGCTTGAACTGGATCGCCTGGTGCTTCGCGATCGGCCTGCCGAAGGTCTTGCGCTCCTGTGAGTAGCGCAGGGCCAGCTCGAGCGCGCGCTGTGCGATGCCCACGCCGCGCGCGGCCACGTTCACCCGGCCGACCTCGAGCGCGTCCATCATCTGCGCGAAGCCCTTGCCGAGCCCGTTCTCCTCGCCGCCGAGTATGCGCTCCGGCGGGCAGCGGTAGCCGTCGTAGACGAGCTCCGTGGACTCGACGCCCTTGTAGCCCATCTTCTTGATCTGCGGCGGCACGGTCAGGCCCTCGTTCTCCTGCGCGCCCGGCTCCTTCTCGGTGATGAAGCACGTCATGCCCCTGTAGGGCGGGTCGGCCTTCGGGTCGGACTTCATCAGCACGAACACGACTCCGGAGCGGAGCCCGTTCGTGACCCACATCTTCTGGCCGTTCAGCTCCCAGTGGCCGTCGTCGGTCTTCTTCGCGGTCGACTTGATGCCCTGGACGTCGGAGCCCACCTCTGGCTCGGAGAGCGAGAACGCCGCACGGATCTCCCCCGTGGCCATCTTCGGCAGGAACTCCTGCTTCTGCTCGTCGGTCCCGAACTTCATCAGCAGGTAGGAGCCGATGAAGTGGGTGTTCACGATGCCCGACACGGAGATCCAGCCGCGCGAGAGCTCCTCGACGATCATCGCGTAGGTGGTGAGGTCGAGCCCCATGCCCCCGTACTCCTCCGGGATCGTCACGCCGAACAGGCCGAGCTCGCGCATCTGCCCCACGAGCGCCTCGGGGAACTTGTCCTCGTGGTCGTGCTCCTCGGCGATCGGGAGAACCTCGTTGTCGACGAACTGCCGGACCATCTCGGTGATGGCCTTCTGCTCGTCGGTCTTGTCCGTGTAGGGGCTCGTGGCTACTGCCATTCAGGCTGCTCCGGTGTCGTTGACTCGCGAGTCAACGAAGGATACTGCTGGCGGCTCGCTTGCCGAGTCGCTCCCAGCGCGGGCGGGTCAGCGCGAGCAGGGGCAGCCACACGAGCCACCAGCCGGCGACGATGAGCAGCGCGGGAATCGACGCGTCGCGCACCACGAGGCCGATCTGCGTGACGGTCCATTCGTCGTCGCTGCGATCGCAGTAGTCCGGCGTCGGGTCCGGTCCGCCGCAGTAGGAGACCTCGGCCGGCCCCATCAGCTCCTCCAGCGACGCCGGCTCGAAGGGCGGCGGCTCCTCCGCCGGATCCGGCCTGGCGGCCGGATTCGGGTGCGACCGCAGCCAGCGCTCGAGGACGCCGGCCATCGCCGCATGTCCGTCCTCGTTCGGATGCAGGCTGTTGTGGATCCAGTTGGTGGGCGTCACGGCCTGGTCCACCACCCCGTTCACGGAGTCCAGTGCGATGAAGTTCACACCGATCTCGTCCGCGGGGGCGTCGCAGATCCGCAGCCGGTCGGTGAACGCGGGGCCCATCGTGTCCAGGAAGTAGAAGCCCGCGGCTCGTGCCGACCGGCTGATCACGCCGTTCAGCTGCTGGACGAAGGCGTGCAGGAAGTGATGCTCGTCCCGGGCGAGTAGCGAGTAGTCGCAGGGCCGATCGCTGATCGGCTGCGGATAGGGGACCGCCAGAACCGGCACCTCGGTGCCCACCACGGCGCGGATCTCGCTATACGCGCGGTCGACCCTGCGGCCCACCTGCTCCAGCCGGCTCAGCCACTCCTGCCCGCGCTCGACGCAGCTCCCCGGCGCGAGGCAGGCCATGCCGATCTTTGCGAAGCCGGCGTCGTTGCCACCGATGCTCACGATCACCAGCCGGATGTCGACCTGCGAGCGGTCCAGCAGCTCCTTCAGCTGCTCCAGCTGGGGCACGCCGGAGTCCGGGGTGTCGTCGATTGGCTCACCCTCCCATTGCGCGCGGTCGTGCAGGTCCGCCGCCACGGCGCCCGAGCAGGCGAAGAACGCCAGGTGCTGGAACGCGCTCGCCCCGCCGGGCTCCACGACGCGATGCGCGTACGCCGTCGGCGAGCGGCGGCACTCGTTCTGCCCGGAGTCGTTGGTGCCCTCGAAGAACTTCTCCGCGCCCTCGCCGGACATGTACGAGTCGCCGAGGGCCACGAGCGTGGGCTGCCGCACGGCCGGCTCGATCGTGTCGCTTGGGGCGACGCCGCGCGGCGTCGCCAGCCAGATCAGGGCGATCACGGTCACGACGAGCAGCACATCGGCCTGCGTATTCGAAGCGATCGCGCCCACGAGCACGAGCAGCGCGCCTGCGAGGATCAGCGTGAAGGTCGTCGAGCTGCCGGTTACGTCCCGAAACCAGAGCGCCCCGGCCACCACGAGGACCAGGCCGAGGAGCGCGCCGAGCCAGACCGCACGCGGCCGCAGCCCCAGCACGTCCTCGCTCATGAGGCTGAGCCCTACTGGACCGACGAGAAGGGCCACGCCCGCAAGCGCCAGCCAGCCGGCGGACGCTTCGAGGCAGAGCACGAGCCCTACGGCGAACAGTGCCGCGCAGGCGCCGGCCACGATCAGCCCACGCCAGGGCGCACCGCCCTCCCGCGAGCGGAGCTCCGTGAGCGCCTGTCCGGCACCGAGGTAGAACGCACACAGGCCGCAGAGTCCCCAGCCGCCGGTTGGGTTGCCGAGCGACGTGCCGAGCCACCAGTACGCCATCAGTGCGACCCCGGCGGCCATGATCCCCACGGGCACCCACAGCCGGACGCGCGGGCTGAGCAACTCGCGTTTGCGAGCCCGGCTCAGAGTGATCTGCAGGAGGAGCGCCGCGATGACGAGCAGGACGCCCGCGATCACCACGATCACCGTCGACCGCTTAGCCCCTCCGACGGAGAGGGTGGCGAACGCGGCCACGTACAGCAGAAGGGCAACGACGGCGTAGCGGAGGACGACCTGCCGCTCAGTCACGCGGTCGAATTATCGTCTAACGATGCCGATCGAAGCGCTCGACGTCCTGTACCTGCCCAGTCGCGACGCAGCGGCGGACGTGGCCTTCTACCGGGACGTGCTGGGCGGGCGCGTGGTCTTCGCGATCGAGGCGATGGGAACCCGGGTGGCCGAGGTCTCACTCGGCTCGGAGGGCCCGCGACTGCTGCTCGCCGAGCACCTCCACGGGGAGGCGCCGATCCTGTTGCACAGGGTCCCGAGCCTCGACGACGCGCTCGACGAGCTCCGCGCGCGCGGGCTCGAGTTCCAGCACCGCGTGGAGCTGCCACTCGGCCCATGCGTGACCTTCGAAACTCCCGGAGGCCAGCGAATCGGGCTCTACGAGCTCACGCGCCCGGAGGTCACCGACCACTTCGCGGGCCGCGCGGACTTCGGCTGAAAGCCAGGTGGCAGAAAATCGTGGCGGAAAACGCAACGATTCTCTGCCACTTGAACCGCAGCACGGTACGCGCCCGCTCTCGACGCTGCAGTTCTCGCGGCCGGGGGCCTAGCGAGCGCGGTCTAGTAGCCGGCCGGGTGGCGCGCCACGAACGCGGACGACGTGCGCAGCGTGCGGCTCCAGCGCGGCCCGGTCGCCGGGCCGGGGGCGTCGCGGTCGTGCATG
>DASUQG010000015.1:0-10960 GCA_036280695.1 Thermoleophilaceae bacterium | reverse complement strand
CGTTGTGCTCCTCGAGCCGGTCCTGGAGCTGCTCGGCCCCGGCCACCATCGTCCGGAACTTCAGGCACGGGAACGTCTTGCCTCCGATCCCCGGCCGGTAGGAGCGGTAGAAGACCGGCCCGCGCGAGGTGAGTTTGATGGCGAGCGCGGCGAGCAGCATCAGCGGCGAGAGCACTGCCACGAGCAGCGCCGCGCCCACGAGGTCGAACGTCCGCTTGAGCGCGAAGTCGACGCCCTCGAAGACCGGCGGCTTGAGCTCGAACAGCGGGAGCGCCTGGCCGGGCACGTACTCCACGCGCTCCATCAGGATCTCCATCGTGGAGGGCGCCACCCGCACGCGCACGCCCTGCCTGTGGCAGCGGTCCACCAGCTCGACGGCCTCTTCCGCGGGGAAGTCGGCGTCCGCGATCAGCACCTCGTCGATCGTGTCGAAGTGGCGCTCCAGCTGCTCGAGCGAGCGGAAGTCGCGCAGCCCGTCGACCAGCGCCACCGGCGTGCGCGCCACGAAGCCGTACGGCTCGATCTCGCGGCTGTCGCGCAGCGCGTGCGAGACGGCCTGGATGTTCGTGCCCGAGCCCACGAGCACCGCGCGGCGCCGGTAGCCGGCAGCACGCAGGATCGCGCCGCTGACCTTCTCGAATCCCCAGCGGAACGCCGACACGTAGATCAGCGCGAAGAAGAGCGACCCGTAGAAGATGTAGTAGGACTGGAACTCCTCGCCCTCGAGCAGGGCGAACAGGAGCACGATCAGCGTGGTCTGGAACAGCGAGGCGATCACGCGCGGCAGCCCGGGGCGCTGAGCGCGCTCGCGATAGAGGCCGGAGCGGCCGAACAGCAGCAGCATCACGAGCCCGCCGAGCGGCAGGTAGTCCAGCGCCTGGTCCCACATCAGGTCGAGCGCCTCGGGGCTTTGGATCGCGGTCTTGACGATCAGCGCCGTGTAGATGGCGAGCAGCAGGCCGGCCAGGTCGAGCGCGGCGAGCGTCGCGATGCGCACGACGGCGCGCCCGACATCGAAGCGCAGCAGCCCGCTGAGCAGGGGCTTGCCCGCCCGGACGTCGCGCTCGGGCAACGTGAGGGGCTCGACCTCCTGTAGTTCTTTGAGAAATCCGTTGGCCACGGATGCTCCGCGTCGGCACGTAGTCAAACAGTTGCCGTGCGCGAATGTAGCGGTGTGGGCGGAGCGCGTCTGACTATGCTGCCCCGGGTGGTCACGCGAGGCGCCGATAGCGGTGGGCGGCGCGCCAAGCTCGCGGGTGCGGTCTCGCTGCTCGCGCACGATCCGCGCGAGTTGGTGGAGGTCGTGATCGACCAGGCGCAACGGGCGGTGGACCCGCTCCGGGCGCGGCCCTCTGCGGCGGCGCGTCCCCTTGACGAGATTGCAGCCGATCTGAGCGATGCCCTGAACACCGACGTACCGGCGCTCCTGCGCGAGGACGGGATGGCCGAGGTCGACGCGCAGGTGGGCGAGCGGATCGAGCGCCTCGGGCCCGACCTCCCCTTCCCGATCGCGCACAACGCCGCCCCGAGCCTCGCCCGGCTCTGTTATGCGCTCTGCCGTGCCCTGCGCCCGGCCGTCGTGCTCGAGACGGGTGTGGCGTACGGGGTGAGCTCGAGCTTCATCACCAAGGCGCTGTCCCTGAACGGCCATGGCGAGCTTCACAGCGTCGACCGCGCGCCGGTCCGGCCAGGGGTGGAGAGCTACATAGGGGCGCTCGTCCCCGACGAGCTGCGCTCGCGTTGGACCCTGCACCGGGGCACGAGCCGCCGCCTCGTGCCGCGCCTGCTGCCGGAGATCGGTGGGCTCTCCCTGTTCGTGCACGACAGCCAGCACACGTATCGGAACGTGAGCTGGGAGCTGCGCACGGTCCTGCCGCACCTGACCCGGCCGGCGGCCGTGATCGTCGACGACGTCGCCGCCAACCGGGCCTTCGAGGACTGGGTGGAGCGCTCTCGCCCCGCCTTCTGGGCGGTGGTCGCCGAGGAGCCCGTGGGCGTCGCCGTGTTCGACGGCTGAGAGAAAACTTGCAGACGGCCTGAGAGCTTCCAAGGGGGCGAGTTGCGGCGAAAGCCCGTGCAAATAGCGACATTCGCGTTACGGATGCCCCCTGCGAGGAATGACCGCCTACCGCAGGACTCCAGAAAGGTAGGCAGGGGTGCCTCGTATGGGTTTGGTCGCACTGGCGGCAATCGCCGCTGTGCTTGCGACGGGCGTGATCGCTGAAGCAAGGGTCTTCTCGGGCTCCGGCAAGGCGAACCGTGTGAACGGCTGCACCGCCCACGGCTACCTGCGCGTGACGATCGGGAGCGAGACGCTCGACGTCCCTGTCGACTGCACAACGGCGGGCTAAGGGGGCCACGCCGGCGGCCCGGACCCCCCACTCCCCCGGGGGGCTCCGGGCCGCTCAATAAAACGTGCGCACTTTGCGTGGTCTGGGTGCTCGCGCGGGGGCGAGTCGTTGCATGATCGTCCCTGAACGTCGTGCTGATGGTGAGACGCGGCACCAGGCCCGCGCGGGGCGAGATCGACGAGGCGGCCCTCCGGCTGCTGGCGCGCCATGGCGCGCAGATACTCGCGACGGCGCGCCGCCACGCCGTGACGGCCGAGGACGCCGAGGACGCCTACCAGCGCGGGATCGAGATCCTGCTGACGAAGGCACCGAGCACGAGCGAGGACGAGCTGATCCCGTGGCTCAAGACCGTCGTGAAGCACGAGGCCTGGGCGCTCCGCCGCCAGCGCGAGCGCCACTCGCCCGTGACGGACGACGGAGAGCTGCGTGACCGGCCGGCACCCACCGCGGTCACCCACGAGCAGGCCGAGCGGCTGGAGCGGCTGCGACTCGGTGCCGAGGCGCTCGGTCAGCTGAAGCCGCACGAGGTGAGGGCGCTGCGCCTGCGCGCCGAGGGCTTCTCCTATCGCGAGATCTGCGCGATGACCGGGTGGTCCTACACCAAGGTGAACCGCCTCCTCACGGAGGGCCGGCAGGCGTTCCTGCGGCGCGTCTCCGGAATCGAGCGCGGCGCCGAATGCGCGCGCTACGAGCCGCTCTTGTCGGCGCTGGCCGACGGCGAGGCGAGCGCCGAGCAGCTCGCGATCCTGCGCCCGCATATGCGCACATGCCTGAGCTGCCGGGCGCGGCTGCGCGAGTTCCGCGCCACGCCCCAGCGCGTGGCGGCGCTGGTGCCGCCGGCCGCGCTGGTGGCCTCCGAGGGCGGAGGTCCGTTACGCAGCCTCGCCGAGTCGCTCGTCGGACTCGGCGATCGCCTCCACGCCGCCACGGAACTGGCCGCGGGCCAGAAGCTCGCCGCGGTGGCGGCCTCGACGGCAGCGCTGGCTGGCGGCGGCACCGCGATCGACGAGCTCGCGAACCATCGCGGCCCGCCGCGCCCGGACCCCGTCCACGATGTGCAGCCTCAGCGAGTGAAGGACGAGCTCCCGGTGGCGCCGACGCCTCCGGCCACCGGCGCGCCGCCAACCGACCCCGTGCCCGAGCCGGCTGGCCCACCCGCACCGGAGCCGGCGCCACTGCCGCCGGACCCGGCCAACGAGTTCGCGCCTGGCGCCGGCGCCGTGCCCGCTGCTTCGGAGCCGTCTACACCCGCATCGGCGTCGGCCCAGCCGGCCGGCGGTGAGTTCACGTCGACCGCAGATGGTGGCGCAGGCGCTGGGGAGTTCGCTCCGTAACGGTCTCTACTTCACCCAAGTAGGTCGTACAGCACACCCGAGGTAGCGACCGCTCGCCGATCAGCTCCGTCACCCTCGACAACCAAGGTGGCACGTCTTGCGTACCGTCACCCATACGTCGCCTTCCTTCGCGGTGACGCCGGTCGGGGGGTACCGCATCGGGATGCGCTTAACCTCGTTGGTTTTCGGATCGATCCGCCACAGCGCCCGGTCTCGCGGAGTCGTCGCCCAGATGTAACCCTCGCCTGCGGCGACGTTCCAAACGCCCGTTCCGCCGACTCGCACCGGCAGCTCAACCAGGCGCGGCCGACTCGGCCCAACCGCACCTAGACGCTCGACCCCTGGGAGCCCCCAATCGCCGACCCACACCACCTCTCCGTCGACGAGAATGTGCGCCGGTTTGCTGGATAGCACGTTGACCGTCTCGACGGCTCGCGTGGAGGCGTGGATTCTCGTCAGAGTGCCCTCGTCAAAGTTTGCGACCCAGAGGTCGCCGGAAGTCTCCGCCCACGCCAGCGCGCCGGTCGCCGGGTTCGGGAGCCGGATCGCCCGCTGCTTGCCCGATTGTGGATCGACCTGCGTGACCGTCCTTTGCTTGCTGCCTTCGCCGAGGTCGCCCACCCAGAGCAACCCGGCGCCGTAGGCGAGACCGCGGTAGTAGCCCTCCCCTACCGGTACATCCCCTCCCGGCACGGGATATGTCGCCTCGAAGTCGAGCGTCGTTGCGTCGACCCGGACCACGTTGGCGTCCCTACCGCCGGAGGCGAAGCAGTTCGCGACCCATACATCGCCGGACGGATCCGGCGCGAGCCCGCACGGCGCGAGCCCGCCGCCAACGGTCTCGACCTCGCCCGTCTCCGGGTCGACGCGTTCTAGCGTCCGATCACCCACGTCGCGAACACGGGCGGAACCAAAGTCCCTGAGAACGTGGTGGGTGATCCAGACGAACCCACCGGCGGCCACAACGAGATCGGGGGCGCTCCCGGTGGGCACCACGTCCGTCGCCTCGAGCGTGCCGGGGTCGATGCGGACGAGGCTGTTAGGCAGCACCCGAGGCGGAGTCGGGGTCTCGCCACCGGTGAACTTGATCCCGACCAGGGCAACCGCCGCCAGAAGGAGTGCGGCTCCGATCGCGACGACGCTACGCCTCTGGCGGTGAACCGCTCTGGTCCGTTTCGTGGGTCGCCGGGGCACATGAAGCTGCGCTCCCTTTGGGGCCTCAATCGCGGGGTCGTGGGTGAGGATCGAGTGCTCGAGCTGCTGTAGCTGGGGCCCGGGCTCGAGCCCGAGCTCCTTGTTGAGCGTGCGTTGCGCATCGCGGTAACTCTCGAGCGCCTCAACCTGGCGTCCCGACCGGTAAAGCGCGAGCATGAGCTGTTCGCGCAGCCGCTCACGTGTCGGATGCTCTCGTACGAGGAGCTCAAGCTCGGAGACCAGCGCAGCGTGTTGGCCGAGAGCCAGGTCGGCCTCGCCGCGATTCTCGAGGGCGACCAAGCGGAGCTCTGCCAGCCGCGCGACCTCGTGCTCCGCAAAAGCTTCGTAAGCGAAGTCCGCCAGCGGTGGCCCGCGCCAGAGGTCGAGCGCGGCTGTCAGCGTCTCGCGCGCGCGCCGCGGGTCGCCATTATCGAGCGCGGTGCGGCCCTCGTCGCCGAGGCGCCTGAACCGGTCGGCATCCACGGAGTCGCCGCTGAGCTCCAATGCGTAACCCCCGCCGCGCGTGACAAGCACGCCGTCGCCGAGCGCCTTGCGTAGGCGGGAGACGTAAACCTGAACCGTCTTGGTCGCCCTTTCGGGCGGCCGCTCGCCCCACAGCTCGTCGACGATCCGGTCAACGGAGACGACCTCGCCCCGGTGGACCAGCAGGATTGCCAGAACCTCGCGCTGCTGGGCTGCACCGAGTGGTATCAGCCGTTCGTCGACCAGAACCTGCAGCGAGCCAAGTATGCGAAATTCCATGAACGCATCCGCGCTCTCCCTCGCTCGACCCTACCACCGTCCAGGGTCTCAATTTGCCGGTTGGTTGCCGCTGTCAGCCGGGTGCTTGCCACGGTATCGGAGGCTGCGGCGCGAAGGATCGCACTGGACGATCCCCAGCGAAGGAGCGACATGAAGCGCAACAACACATTGAGGCGCGGCCTGGCCGTCGCCACCGTCGTGAGCGCGTTCGCCGCGCCGGTCGCCTCGGCGGCTCCCGTCGAGGAGTTCATCCCGAGCACCGTGAACGGCCCGACCGAGACCCACAAGGACTACAGCAAGAACTCGGTCGGCGGCGACTACGCGCCGCTCAGCGGCGAGTCGAGCGGCCGGCAGGCAGCCGCTCGGGTCGTGCAGGTAGGCGGGGACAACGGCTTCGACTGGGGCGACGCCGGAATCGGCGCCGGCGGCCTGCTCGCCATCGCGGCAATCGCGTCCGGTGCCGTGGTCGCAATGCGGCATCGGCCGGACCCCCGCCACACCGTCGCGTAAGCGCTGCCCAGCGTCGGCGGCGGCAGCCTTGCCGCCGCCGGCGCCGGCGGCCGGTCCCACGTGGCTCACTCGCTTCCGCGCTCGAGCTGGCTCGGCAGGCAGCAGCGGAGAGTTCGTGCCCTAGCGCTCCGGGTCCGCGCCGACGCCGGTCATACGGCGCGCGGTCGGCGTGCTCGGCTCCACGTGGAGCGGGCCCGGGTCGGCGTTCGGGTCCGGCGGGCTCAGGCGGGCCGCCCGTATCGGCTCGAGGGCCTCGCGCAGCGCGGTCTCGGTGTTGCGACGGCGCACGCGCTCCACGACCTGCTTGATGCGTGTCAGCACTCGCAGCCGCGCGCCCGCGAGCAGCAGGCCCACGCCCAGCGTGAAGTAGAGGAGCACGTCCCAGCCGGTGCGGGGAAGCTGGCCGCCGGTCTCGGCCCCCGGCTGCTCGCCGGTGGGCTCCTGGGGAGTCGGCTCCTCAGGAGTGGGTTCCTCGGGAGTGGGCTCCTCGGGAGTCGGCTGAGGCTCGCCGGTCGGCGGCTCGGGCTCCTGGCCGAAGGCCGATGCCGCGATCGCGAAGGAGAAGGGCAGCGAGAGGGCGATCACGCTCAGGACGAGGACCGCGACAACGGAGGTCGAGCGATGCATGCCAGGCCATTTCGGGCTGCCACGCTTCGCCCCTCCCCGTTGCACGCGATCCTGCGACAGTGATCTCGATGGGTGAGCCCGCCTACACCCGCATGCAGGTCGACGAGCGGCGCCGGCAGCTGCTCGAGCTCGGCGCCCAGCTGTTCGCGACCCACTCGTTCGGCGAGTTGTCGATGGCGCGCATCGCGCGCGAGGCGGGCATTTCGAAGGCGCTTCTCTACCACTACTTCCCGAGCAAGCAGGACTTCTTCGTCGCGACGCTCCAGCAGGGCGCCCAGGAGATCGCCCGCCTCACCGAGCCGGACCCGGACCTGCCGCCGTTGGAGGCGCTCGCCGGCAGCCTCGACGCCTTCCTCGGCTGGATCGAGCAGAACGAGACGGCCTACCGCAAGCTGATGGAGAGCGTGGGCAGCGTGCCGGAGGTGAAGGCGCTGATCGACACGATCAGGGACGCGACGTCGGCGCGCATACTCGATGGCCTCGGCGCGGGCGACCCGCCGCCGCCGAAGATGCGCGCGGCCGCACGCGCGTGGCTCTGGTTCATGGACGGCGCCATCCTCGACTGGCTCGAGCACAAGGACATGCCGCGCACCGAGCTGCGCGACTTCCTGCTCGGCTCGCTCGCCGGCTCCCTTACCGCGGCGGGGTGGAGCCCCTGACCCAGCGCTCCTCGCCGCCCTCGATCTCCTTCTTCCAGATCGGCGCCTCGGCCTTGACCCTGTCGATGATCTCGCGCGCGCCCGCGAACGCCTCGCCGCGATGCGGCGCCGACACCGCCACGATCACGCTCGGCTCTGAGCGCGGCACCTCGCCGACGCGGTGTTCGACCGCGGCGGCACACAGGCCGTGCCGGTCGAGCGCCTCGCGCGCGATCGCCGCCATGCGCTCCTCGGCCATCTCCGCGTAGGCCTCGTACTCGAGCCGCTCCACCTCGCGGGTGACGCCCGAGAAGGTCACGACCGCGCCCGCGCGGGGGTCGCGCACGCGCGCCGCGAGCGCGTCGAGCGACAGCGGCTCCGCGCTCACTCGCACCCAGGGCGCCGCCGCCGTCGAGCCGCCGCTCACGGGCGGGATCAGAGCAAGCTCGTCGCCGGGGTCGAGCACGTGCTCCCCGTCGGCGTACTCGCGGTTCACCGCCATCACGAGCGGGATGCCGCGAGCCAGCGCGGCGAGCGGCTCGCTCGCGAGCGCATCGCTCACGCGCGCGCCGTCGGGCAGCTCGAGCGTGAGCTCCGGCGCGCCAGCGCGCTCGCGCAGCATCGCGAACAGGCGAACGGTGACCTCCATCGGCCAGATGCTACGCCGGGGCGCGCACCCGCTCGGCATCGCCGCGCGCCAGCACGCGGGCGGCCACCACGCCGCCGATCGCGCCGAACAGGTGGCCCTGCCACGAGATGCCCTCGCGCGGCTGAAGCCCGGCGAGCAGCACCCCGCCCCAGAGGACCACGATCACCAGCCCGATCGCGACCTGGCCCGGCCGCCGGTTGAACCAGCCGCGGGCGATCAGGTAGGTGGAGAAGCCGAACACGACCCCGCTCGCGCCCACGTGGATGCTCCCCTCCGGCGCGACGAGCCAGGTGCCCAGCCCGCTCACGAGCGCGACGATCGCGAACACGCCCAGCAAGCGGCGCGCCCCCTCGAGCGCGATCAGTAGGCCCATGATCACGAACGGGATCGTGTTCGAGAGCAGGTGCCCGAAGCCGACGTGCAGGAAGGGCGCGGTAACGATCCCGTCGAGCCCGTCCACCTCGCGCGCCTCGATCCCGTACTGGTCGAGCCGGTGATCCGCGATCACGTCGACCACCTCGACCGCCCACATCAGCGCCACCAGCGCAAGCAGGATCTTTGCGGCGTCACTCACGACCTGAACCGTATCCTTGGACGCCATGGCCACGGCCCCGGATCAGAAGCCGAGCATCGCGCCGATCGTCGGCCCCGACGACGAGCGCCGCTTCACGGACTCCGGCATCGAGATCAAGCACCGCTACGACCACGAGGACGTGGCGCCCAACCTCGACGAGCGCCTGGGCGAGCCCGGCGAGTACCCCTTCACGCGCGGGATCCACCCGGACATGTACCGCGGCCGCAAGTGGACGATGCGCCAGTACGCCGGCTACGCGAGCGCCAAGGAGACCAACGAGCGCTTCCACTACCTGATCGACCACGGCTCGACGGGGCTGTCGATGGCGTTCGACCTGCCTACGCAGCTCGGCCGCGACTCGGACGACCCGCTCTGCATGGGAGAGGTCGGCCGCACCGGCGTGGCCATCGACACGATCGACGACATGCGGCGCGTGTTCGACGGCATCCCGCTCGACCAGGTCTCCACCTCGATGACGATCAACGCGCCGGCGGCCACGCTGCTGCTGCTGTACGAGCTCGTCGGGGAGGAGCAGGGCGTGGCGGCCGCGGAGCTGCGCGGCACGACGCAGAACGACGTGCTGAAGGAGTACATCGCGCGCGGCAACTTCATCTACCCGCCCGGTCCCGCGATGCGCCTGACCACCGACCTGTTCGCCTACTGCCGCGAGCGCATCCCGAAGTGGAACACGATCTCGATCTCCGGTTACCACATGCGCGAGAAGGGCTGCTCGGCGGTCCAGGAGGTCGGCTTCACGCTCGCCAACGCGATCGCGTACGTGCAGGCAGCCATCGACACCGGCCTCGAGGTCGACGAGTTCGGGCCGCGGCTCGCGTTCTTCTTCAACGGCCACAACAACGTCTTCCAGGAGGTGGCGAAGTTCCGCGCCGCCCGCCGGATGTGGGCGCGCATCATGCGCGAGCGCTTCGGCGCGCAGGACGAGCGCTCGCTGAAGATGCGCTTCCACACCCAGACGGGCGGCGTCACGCTCGCCGCCCAGCAGCCGCACAACAACATCGTCCGGGTCGCGCTCCAGGGCTTCGCGGCCGTCTGCGGCGGCACGCAGTCGCTGCACACGAACGGCTTCGACGAGGCGCTTGCGTTGCCGAGCGAGACGGCCGCGCGCATCGCCCTGCGGACCCAGCAGATCCTCGCCCATGAGTCCGGCGCGGCCGACACCGCCGACCCGTTCGCGGGCTCGTACTTCGTGGAGGCGCTCACCGACGAGATCGAGGAGGCGGCGCAGGAGCTGATCGACCGCGTCGAGGAGATGGGCGGCTCGGTGAACTGCATCCCGTTCATCCGCGCCGAGGTGGAGGAGTCGGCCTGGGGCTACGAGGAGCGCTACCGCCAGAAGCAGGACATCGTGGTGGGCGTGAACGAGTACGTGACCGACCAGGTGGACGAGGTCGAGATCCTGCGGGTGGATCCCGAGTCCGAGCGCCAGCAGGTGGAGCGCCTCGAGGCCTTCAAGGCGGACCGCGACCAGGCCACCGTGGACAGGCGGCTCGAGGAGCTGCGCGAGGCCTGCCGTGGCGACGCCAACCTACTCGAGCCGATGCGCGCCGCGCTCAAGGATCGCGCCTCGCTCGGCGAGGTCTGCGGCGTGATGCGCGAGGAGTTCGGGGAGTACTCCGAGGCCTAGCGGCCCGCGATCTCTTCGAGCAGGCTGCGCATCGTCTCGACGCGCTCGGCGCCGTAGCGCTCGGCCCACTCGCGCTCGATGTCGGCGAAGATCGCGAGCGCGGTTCGGTGCGCATCCTGTCCCTGCTCGGTCAGCCTGATCACCTTGGCGCGCCCGTCCTGCGGGTCCTGCGCGCGCTCCGCGTAGCCGAGCTTTTCGAGGTCGTCGACGACCTCGCCTACGGCCTGCTTGCTCATGCCGGCGCTCTCGGCGAGGTCCGTGAGCCGCGAGCCGCCCTCATGGATGAAGCGAAAGACGCAGCCGTGGCCCTGCCGGACGGCGGGATGCCCGGCCTCGCTCAGGCGTGTGCGGAACTCGAGGAAGCTGTCGGCGGCCAGGTCGTCAAGCAGGGCCGGCAACGGCGCCCAGCCGCGCGTGGCGGCGTCGGCGAAGCCCCGGCCATGGCGTCCGACTGGCTTTTCGGTCTCTGTGATCTTGGTCACGGTTCGTCAGGTTCCTTGACAGTCAGGTTCCTTGGCTGTTACGGTCAGGTCACTTGATCAGGTTCCCGTACCAGTCTAGCCCAGGAGTCCAGATTTGACATGACCTCTCAGACGACAACCAAGTGGTGGACGCTCGGCGTCGTCTCCGTTGCCACCTTCATGCTCCTCCTCGACATCACGGTGGTGAACACCGC
>DASUQG010000014.1:0-5926 GCA_036280695.1 Thermoleophilaceae bacterium | reverse complement strand
TGCCTCTCCCTCGACCGTTGCCAGCTGGCGAACCCCGGCGACCGCGCGGCCGCCCGCGGCCCGGGCCCGCGCTACTGGATCGGCGACCCGCGGCCCGGCTAGCGTGCCCGCGGCTCCCGATCCCATGCAGCTTCACCCGGTCCCGGGCCGCCAGCGCGTGGTCTTCCTGAAGCCGCTCGTGACCGACCCTCGCATCGAGGTCGGCGACTACACCTACTACGACGACCCGGACGATCCGCTGGCGTTCGAGCGGGATGCCTTCCTCTACGGCTACGGCCCCGAGCGGCTCGTGATCGGCCGCTACTGCGCGATCGCGTCGAAGGTCCGCTTCCTCATGTCGGGCGGCAACCACGCCGACCTGGGACCGTCGACCTTCCCCTTCGGCATCTTCGGCGAGCCTTGGGCAGAGCGCACGATGGACCTCGTGATGAGCGCCCCGAGCCGCGGCGACACGGTCGTGGGACATGACGTCTGGCTCGGCTACGGCGCGCTGGTGATGCCGGGTGTGAGCATCGGGAGCGGGGCCGTGGTGGCCGCCGGGAGCGTGGTGGCCGCCGACGTGCCGGCGTACGCGATCGTGGCCGGCAATCCCGCTCGCGTCGTGCGCCGGCGCTACGAGGACGACGACGTCGAGCGCCTGCTGCGCGCGGCCTGGTGGGACTGGCCCGTGGAGCTGGTGACCGAGCATGCGCGCGCGATCATGGCCGGCAAGCCCGCGGAGCTCGAGCGCATCGCTGGGGAGCTGTCGTGAACAGCTGCCCGAACTGCGATGCGCCGGCTCCCGCGCGGGCGCGGGTGTGCCCGGCATGCGGGTATCGCTTCCTGGAGGACAGGCGCCCCGGACGCGCGCTGGTCGTGGTCCTCGCGATCGCCGCGGCGCTCACCGCGGCGGTGGTCCTGATCCCGGGCGGGGACGACGCACAGCCAACCGACGTCGAGGCCCGGCGCCCGCCGGACCTGCCGCGCGTGCCGACCGAGCTGCTCGCGAACCATCCGCTCTCGAGACGCGCGGCGGAGCGCCGCCTCGAGGCCCGCTTCACGCCGCTGCGGGACGACGACACCGCGGCCGCCCGCTGCTCGGCCCGCGAGCCACGCCCGGCACACGCGATCCGCCACTGCACGATCCGCTACCCCAACGGCGCGCAGCGGCCCGTCGTCGTCCTAACGGACGCGCGGGGGCGCGAGCTGCTGAGCGAGTACTAGCCCCCGGCAAATATCCTGACGGCGTGACCGAGACACCCCGGATCCTGCTGTTCGACATCGACGGCACGCTCGTGTCCACCGGTGGCGCCGGTGCCGTGGCCTGGAAGCGCGCCTTCGAGGAGCTGTACGGCATCCCGGCCGACATCGGCAAGTTCACCGACGCGGGCATGACCGACCCGGACGTGGGCGCCCAGACCTTCGAGGCCGTAATCCACCGCAAGCCGACGCCGCGCGAGCTCGCGCAGATCGTCCAGCGCCGGCTGGAGCACCTGCCGGAGGCGGTGGCCGAGAGCCAGGGCTACAGGGTGCTTCCCGGCGTGCCGGAGCGGCTCAGGCAGCTGAGCCATGACGGTCATCTGCTCGGGATCATCACCGGCAACGGCGACGGCGCCGCCGCGATCAAGCTCGCGCGAGGCGACCTCAATCGCTGGTTCACGTTCGGTGCCTATGCCAGCGCGGGCGTCGATCGAGCGGGGATCGTGCGCAGGGCGGTCGAGCGGGGCGAGGCCATGCTCGGGGAGGACGTGCCGAACGAGGACATCTTCGTGATAGGCGACACGCCGCTCGACATCGAAGCGGCGCACGCCGTCGACTGCACCGCGATCGCGGTGGCCACCGGGCACTACGACCGCGAGGCGCTGCGCGAGGCCGGCGCCGACCACGTGCTCGACACGCTCGAGGAGGAGCTTCCGCTGACCTGACTACTTCGGCGGCCGGCCGCGCCTGGCGCGCTTGGGCCGCTCGAAGTGCACCATCGCGACCTCGGTGAGGGTCCGCTGCGGCTTCTTGCTCTTGCTGTTGGTCTGCCGCCCGTTCGCACGCGCCTGGATGTCGTGGAGCTTGTCGAGAACGTCCGCAAGCAGGTCGGCCACCTCGTCGATGCCCTCGCGGTCGAGCTCGAGCGGGCTCCAGCTCACGTGCGCCTTGGGGTGGTCGAGGCCGGTGCCGGCCGCGGCGGCGCGGATGTCGTTGACGATCCGCTTGGTCTCGACCGCCAGCACCGCTCGCCGGGTCTCGGTGGGGAGCTTGGCCCACTCGCGGTCGGCGAAGTACGGCCGCATGGTCGCGCGGTAGTAGTGCTCGGTGGAACCCCGGCGAGGTTCGGTGCGCACCATCTCGACGCCACCGGCCTTCGCCAGGATGCCCATGTGGTAGGCCACAAGGTTCACGGGCTCGCCGAAGCGGCGTGCGAGCTGGGCGGGGCTTCCCTCGCCCTCGTTCAGCGCCTCGAGCATCTGCCACCGCAGGGGGTGGCCGATCGCCTTTATGACCCTCGCATCCGGCGGCCCCAGCGAGCTGCGGCGGCGTTTCGTTCGGCTATTGGTCCCAGGTGGTGTCATGGCGTCGGCAGGGAATGTTGGAGTTTCGGGCGCAGCCGGTGAAGGCGCACCTTAACGTTTGCGACGGACAGGCCGAGCGCCCCGGCTACCGATGGATGAGTCAGGTCCGCCTCGTAACGGAGCCGGACCATGAGACGGTCGACCGGCGAGAGGTCACCCAGCGCGCGCTCGACGTCGATCCGCGTCAACACGGCGTCCTCGCCGGAGTGCGCGGGCGGCTCGGGCAGGCGGTCGGTGGGGAGCTCGTGGGTCATGGCGCGTCGTGAGTAGAGCCGGTAGTACTCGTTGCGCGTGATCTCCTGAACCCACGGCAACGGCCGCTCTGGGTCGCGGCAGGAATCACGCTTGCGCCACGCCCGCAGGAGCGCCTCCTGTGTGACGTCATCTGCCTCGGCGTCTGAGCGGCCAAGCCGTCGAGCCTCGCGGTAGCAGTGGCGGCGCATGGCCTCCCAATCCCACTCCGCGTTGCGGTTCTGAACCACTTCGTGCTGGCGCAGTACACGGCCTGTAACCCTACTGAACGGTCAGCGGGTCTGGTAGGGCATGCCCTCAATTTCTATGAATGGATCGCCCATTTCTATGGACCGATCCGCAGCGGCGGCCTATGACGCGCTCGCGCCCTTCTATGACCGTTTCACCGCCCACCACGACTACGAGCTGTGGACCGGTGGGCTGCTCGGGCTTGCCAGCGCGCACGGCCTGACCGGCAACCGCGTGCTGGACGCCGGCTGTGGCACCGGCAAGAGCTTCCTGCCCCTGCTCGAGCGCGGCTTCGACGTGACCGCGTGCGACCAGTGTCCCGCGATGCTGGAGGTTGCGGCCTCGAAGGTCGATGGGCGGGTGAGCCTGCACTGCCACGACCTTCGCGATCTCGACCCGCTCGGCGAGTTCGACCTGATCACCTGCCTTGACGACGTCGCGAACTATCTGACCGAGCCGGACGACCTCACGGCCGCGCTGGCGGGGCTCGCCCAGAACCTCCGGCCCGGCGGCTTGCTCGTGTTCGACGCGAACACGCTTGCGACCTATCGAGACTTCTTCGGCTCGACCGTCGTCGTCGAGGAGGAGGGCCTGATGATGGTCTGGCGCGGGCTCGCCGACGACGAGTTCGGCCCCGGCGGCCTCGCACGCGCCACGCTCGACATCTTCAGCGAGAGCGGTGGCGGCTGGTCGCGCACGACGAGCAACCACGACCAGCGCCATCACCCGCGCGAGACGATCGAGCGCTGCGTCGAGAGCGCCGGGCTGGGCTTCGTGGCCGCGTACGGGCAGGACCCGGCCGTGAACTTCGAGATCCAGATCGACGAGCTCCGCCACACGAAGGCGATCTATCTGGTCACGCGTGAGCCCACGGGAGGTCGAAGGGGGTGAACACATGCTGAAGCTCGAGAAGCTCGACAAGCCGGTCGTCCCGGCCGTGTCGGTCGTCAAGGGGGGCTGATGCCCCTTGGGGTGGGCTTGCCGCCGCGGGCGGCAAGCCCAGCCCTTGCCCGCGCGCGGCTCGCGCGCCGTCCTGGAGGTGGAATGAGGACCGTCAGACTGAGGCCGAGCGTGGAGCCGTTCCCGGCGTCCACCGGCGACATCTACCTGCTGCGCAGTGACGGCGGTGGCGACGTCGTGCTGCGCGAGGCCAGCCCGTTCGCCCGCGAGCTCGTGGAGGCTCTGGCCGAGGGAGTCCGCCCGGCCGAGCGGCCGGAGCTTCGCGCTGCGCTCACGGAGCTCGAGGAGGCGGGCGTAGTGGCGCAGGGATCCTTCGATCCCGCCGCTGAGGTCCTGTCCCCCACCGAGGCTCTCCGCTACGACCGCCAGCTGCACTACTTCGGCGACCAGGCGTCAGCCGACTCGAGCGCCACCGACATGCAGCTCGCGCTGCGGGATGCGAACGTGGTGGTCCTGGGCGCGGGCGGGCTTGGCTCGTGGACGATGGCGGGGCTCGCATGCGCGGGCGTGGGCCGCATCGTCGCAGTGGACGACGACACGATCGAGCTCAGCAACCTGAACCGCCAGGTGCTCTACCGGATGTCCGACATCGGCCGGCCCAAGGTCGAGGTGGCCGCGGAGTCGCTGCGCGGGCTGAATCCCGATATCGAGTTCGTGCCGGTCGCGCGGCGGGTCCGGAGCGTGGCCGACGTGCGCTCCGTGGCCGCGGGCGCAGACTTCGTGGTCTGCACGGCGGACTGGCCCGTGCACGACATCGGGCGCTGGGTGAACCGAGCCTGCCTGGAGCTCGATGTGCCGCACACCTCAGCGGGCCAGTTCCCGCCGCGCGTTCGCATCGGGCCCACATTCGTACCGGGAAGAACGGCATGCCTCGCGTGCCAGGAGCGCGCGATCCGCAGGACCTTCCCGCTCTACGACGAGCTCGTGGAGCACCGGCAGGCCGCGGCGCCGGTGGCGGCCACGCTGGGTGCGCCGTCCGGACTGATCGGGTCGCTGCTCGCCATGGAGGTGATCCACTGGATCACCGGGATCAGCGAGCCGGCCACCCTGGGCCGCGGCCTCGTGTTCGACCTGCGTGACTTCTCGAGCCACTGGGAGTCGATCGAGCCGGACCCGGACTGCGAGCTGGCCTGCGGCGGGGTGCCCTAGGGCGCGACCGAGTCGAGCCGCTCCCGAATCGCCCTGCGCGCGCGCTCGAGCGCCTGCTCGTCGGAGAAGAGGACGAAGGCGCCGTTGGCTCCGACCAGGAACGAGTCGATCTCGAACGCCAGCTGCTCGGGATCGACGCCTGGGTCGATCTCCCCGAGGCGCTGAGCGTCGCGGATGAGGTTGGCGAAGATCTCGACGAAGCCCGCGAGAAACTCGCTCACGGTGTCCCTCACGAGTCCGGCGCGGCCGGCGAGCTCGGCGCCGGCGGCCGCGAAGAAGCACCCGCCTGGAAAGACGCCGCGTTGGAGGTGCGACAGGAAGGCCTCGGTCAGCCCGACGATCTGTGCGACACCCTCGGGGTGGTCGAGGCCCGGCTCCGTGACCTCGCGGTCGAAGATCTCGGCCGCCGTCTGGATCGCCGCGAGCTGGAGCTCCTGCTTGGAGCCGAAATGGGCGTAGAGCCCGCTCTTGCTCATGCCGATGTGGTCGGCCAGTCGGCCTATCGAGAGGCCCTCCAGCCCCTCGATGGTGGCGAGCTGGGTGGCGCCCTCGAGGATCGCGCGGCGGGTGCGCTCGCCATCGGCGCGCTGGCGCCGTGGGCGCGTCTCGGTTCCTGCGGCTGTGGCCGCCGTCGAAGTCACCCTTGACAAATTAGCACGATCGGTCGTATTCTTCTCCGCTCACTTAGTACGACCGATCGTTCTATCTAGGAGGACTCGCATGGAAGCTGCAACCCAGGCCACGCACCGAGCCGCCGCCGGCCTCGACGACTCGGTGATCGAGCAGTTCTGGTC
>DASUQG010000013.1:0-2867 GCA_036280695.1 Thermoleophilaceae bacterium | reverse complement strand
CATCGTCCCGTCGTGCGACGAGAACATGTCGTCGACGTACTGGTCGTGGCCCTCGCCGACGAGCTGCCGGATCGCCAGGAAGTAGCCGAGCCGCTCGGGATTCGACTGGATCTCGGCCATCCGCTCGTCGATGTCCGGGATGATGTTGATCCGCGCCAGCCTCTGGAAGGTCTGCGGATCGACCACGTCGGCGGTGCCGTCCCAGTTGTTGCCGACGTAGAGCACGTCGCGCTCAGCCGGCCTCGGCGCAGCCGCCGCGGTCGCCGGCACCACGATCATCACGAGCGCGGCGATCAGAGCAATGACAGTCGCCGCGTGACCCCTACCCGCACGCATCGCCGGGGTGCTTACCCAGTCTCGGCACTCTCCATACGTGCGAACCGTTCGCGGCGCAGCCGCCCTGGGGTCGGATATCCGCCATCGATTCGTCGGGCAGCCCCACTGGGAGCGTGCGCCGGCCGTGGACCCTCGCCCCCGCCGCGCTTCAAGCTCGCGCTCCTCACCTGGGCCGGCGTCTACCCCATCATCACAGTGATCCTCGGCTTGCTAGGGCCCGAGCTGGCGACTTGGCCGCTCGGCCTTCGGACTCTTGTGGTGAGCGTGCTGATGGTCGCGACGCTCAGCTGGGTCGTGATGCCGGGCCTGACACGCCTGCTGCGCCCTTGGCTCAGCCCGGCGTGATCGGCGGCATGGCTGGTCTCGGG
Organism: Thermoleophilaceae bacterium; assembly: GCA_036280695.1. Taxonomy (GTDB): domain Bacteria; phylum Actinomycetota; class Thermoleophilia; order Solirubrobacterales; family Thermoleophilaceae; genus JACVRW01. Next base: position 2,163 of record DASUQG010000013.1, on the reverse strand, counting down.
GCCGCCTCGCCGTAGAGTGCCGCTCGTGGCGAGCGGCGGCGAAGCGGTCCGGGTCGAGCTACCGGGTGCGGAGCCGGGGCCACTGCGCCGCATCCTGTGGCGGGTGGCGCTCGCGCTCGGCCTGATCGCGTTCGTCGCCGTGCTCACTTACATCGGCCGCGACGGCTACGTCGACCCGGAGGACGATTCGGTCAGCCTGCTCGACGCGTTCTATTACTCGACCGTCAGCATCACGACGACCGGGTACGGCGACATCAGGCCGGTGACCGACGGCGCGCGCCTGATCACCACGGTGCTCGTGACACCCGCGCGCGTCGTGTTCCTGATCCTGCTGGTGGGCACCACGATCGAGTTCCTCGCGGAGCGCAGCCGGCAGGCCTTTAGACGGTCAAGATGGAGGAGGACCTTGAACGAGCACGTGATCATCTGCGGCTACGGCACCAAGGGCAGGAGCGCCGTGCGGACCCTGATCGGCAAGGGCCTGCCGCGCGAGCAGATCGTGGTGCTCGACGAGAGCGCCGATGCGCGCGCCCGTGCGACGGCGCAGGGGCTTGCCGCCGTGGCCGGCAGCGCCACCTCAACCGAGGCGCTCAACGAGGCCGGCGTCCGCGAGGCGAGCTCGGTGGTGGTGGCCGTGGACCGTGACGACACCGCGGTGCTCGCCACGCTCACGGCGCGCGAGCTCAACTCCAAGGCCACGATCGTGGCCTCGGTGCGCGAGGAGGAGAACGTGCATCTGCTCCACCAGAGCGGCGCCAGCTCGGTGATCACCTCGTCGAGTGCCGCCGGCCGCCTGCTCGGGCACGCCGTCCACGAGCCACGCGTGACGGAGATCCTGGAGGACCTGCTCTCGGTCGGCGAGGGTCTCGACATCGAGCACCGCCCGGTCGAGGAGGCGGAGCAGGGGCCGCTGTCGGCGCTGACGATCGAGCGTGGTCTCGTCGTCGGCGTGATCCGCGACGGCGAGCTGATCCGCTTCGACGATCCGCGCGCGGCCGAGCTGCGCGCCGGCGACCAGGTGGTCTACCTGCACAGCCACCGGGCTAGCGATGTGGCGCCTACGTAGGCTGGCCGACCGCAAGCCGTCCGTTCGCCTGCTCGCAGTAATTCTCGGCGTGCCGATCTTTGGGACCGGCGTCCTGGCGGTCTTCGTCACCGAGAACGGCACAGGCGCGGCCGCGCTGCTCGGGATCGGCGCGGCCTTCGTAGCGTTCGGAGCCCTGGGCGACCGGCTCGAGAGGGTCGACGTGGCCGGCATGAGCATCTCGATCAGGGACATGGCGCGGGAGACGTTCTCGCTTGCCAGGCGCGCCGACGAGCTCGGCGACACGGAGGCGGCCACGCGCCTGCGCGCGGTCGGCGAGCAACTCGAGGAGCTCGCCGACGAATATCGCCGCTTACGATCCTCGATGGATCCCGGCGACGAACGTACGGGCGCGATGGATGCGGTGATCGCGCGCGCAAGCCGTCTGACTGGAACGGACGACCTTGACCCGGAGGCGGTGAGCGACTGGTTCCGCGAGGGCGGGCCCGAGGCACGCGCGATCGCTCTCGGGCTGATGCAGGGGAATCCGCGGCTTCGCGACTTCGACGCCGCACTCGCCGCCATCGAGCGCGGCAGCAACCTGTTCGAGATCTACCACGGGCTCGTGCTCGCCCAGATGATGGTCGAGACGCTCAGCCGCGGCCGTCAGGAGCAGCTGCGGCGCGCGGTGACCAAGATCCTGCGCGGGCGGATTGCACGCCGGGATGCCCCCATTCGCAAGCGTGCCGAAGCCATCGCTGAGGCGCTCGGCGCACGCCGCTAGTCCTCGTCGCGGTGCACGGTGTCCGGCGAGAAGGCCGGCAGGCAGACCGCCACGTACTCCGCGCCCTCGGGCGTCGAGTAGCGCACCCACTCGCCGCCGTGCACGAGCACCCCCTGGCCCGCCGGGACCTCGAGGGTGCCGTCCTCGGTCTCCACGTGCAGCGTGCCGCCGAGCACGACGGTGTACTCGTCGAACTCCGGGCGCTGCCCGGGCTCGCGCCAGCCCGCCGGCGAGCGCATGCGCGCGACGCTCGCGCGCTCCTCGCCGTTGCTGGCCCGGCCGACGAACTCCTCGATCAGCTTCGGCGGCTCGCCGGCGGCTTCGACTCGCACCGGGCTCTCGATCAGCTCTGCCA
>DASUQG010000012.1:0-18472 GCA_036280695.1 Thermoleophilaceae bacterium | reverse complement strand
CAGGAGATGATCGCGGACATGGTCGTGCAGACGGAGGCGGCGCGCGGGCTCGTGTGGCGGGCCGGATGGCTGAAGGACACGGGCAAGCCGAACACCACCGAGACCTCGATCGCGAAGCTGTACGCCACCGAGGCGGCGGTGGAGTGCGCGAACAAGGCGATCCAGGTGCACGGCGGCTCCGGCTACGTGGACGACTATCCGGTCGAGCGCTACCTGCGCGACGCCCGCGTGACGACGCTGTACGAGGGCACCTCCCAGATCCAGAAGCTGATCATCGCCCGCTCCGTGACGGGCGTGAACGCGCTGGTGCCGTAGCCATGGCCTTGGTCTCCGCGGAGCTGCGCGGCGCCGTCGGGCTCGCCCGCCTCGACCGGCCCGACGCGCGCAACGCGCTGTCGCCGGAGCTGATGGAGGAGCTGGCCTCGCTGTGCGAGCGCTGGGACGCGGACCCGGACGTCCGCTGCATCGTGATCGCGGGCAGCGACGAGTGGTTTGCGGCGGGCGCTGACATCAAGGTGATGGCCAAGCGCACGTTCGAGGAGGTGCTCACCTCGCCGGCGGCGCGCTTCTGGCCGCGCCTGGCGGCCGTGCGGACGCCGCTCGTGGCCGCCGTGTCCGGGTACGCGCTCGGCGGCGGCTGCGAGCTGGCGCTGGCCTGCGACATGATCGTGGCCGCGGAAGGCGCCGAGTTCGGCCAGCCCGAGATCCTGCTCGGGATCATCCCCGGCGGCGGGGGCACCCAGCGGCTCGCGCGGGTGATGGGCAAGCAGCGCGCCATGGAGCTGGTGCTGACCGGGCGGCGAATCGGCGCGGCCGATGCGTTCGCACTCGGGATCGTTACCCAGGTCACCGACGCGGGCGGTTGCCTCGACGCGGCGATTGAACTGGCGGCGCGCATCGCGGAGCGGCCGCCGCTCGCCGTAAGGCTCGCCAAGCAGGCGGTACTCGCCGCCGAGGAGATGCCCCTGTCCGCCGGACTCGACCACGAGCGGCGCCTCTACGAGCTCGCGATGGCCACGGAGGACCGCGTCGAGGGCATGACCGCGTTTCTGGAGAAGCGCAAGCCGGAGTTCCGCGGGCGGTGACCACACTCGGAGTCGTGGGCGCCGGCACGATGGGTGCCGGCATCGCTCAGCTGGGTGCCGCGGCCGGGATGCGAACGCTCCTGCACGACCCCGTGCCCGAGGCGCTCGAGCGCGGCATCGCGGCGGCACGCGCCGGCCTCGGGAAGTGGGCCGAGAAGGGGCGGGTCGGCGACGACGCCGCCGAGCTGCTCGAGCCGGTGAGTGCACTAGACGAGCTCGCCGCCTGCGAGCTCGTCATCGAGGCTGCGCCCGAACGCCCGGACCTGAAGCGGGACCTCTTCGGCGCGCTCTCGGTGGTCGGCGGCGACGAAGTGGTGCTCGCCACGAACACGTCCTCGATCCCGGTCACCTCGCTGGCCGGTGCCGCCGCGAGGCCCGAGAACGTCGTCGGTATGCACTTCTTCAACCCGCCCCCGCTAATGCCCCTCCTCGAGGTGATCCGGGCCGACCAGAGCGGCGAACGCGCCGTGCAGGTGGCGATCGACGTCGGCGAGGCCATGGGCAAGCAGGTGATCGTGGTGGCCGACGGCCCCGGCTTTCTCGTGAACCGCTGCGGGCGGCCCTTCTCGGCCGAGGGGCTGAGGCTGCTCCCGGAGCGCGTGGCCACGCACGAGCAGATCGATCGCATCTGCCGGCTCGGCGGCGGCTTCCGCATGGGCCCCTTCGAGCTGATGGACCTCGTGGGGATCGACGTGGGCTTCGAGGTCGCGAGGTCGTTCACCGAGCTGTCATTTGGCGAGCCGCGCTGGCGCCCGAGCCCGATCCAGGCGCGCATGGTCGCGGCCGGGCGGCTGGGCCGGAAGAGCGGGCGCGGCTACTACGACTACGGCGAGGGCGCACCTCGGATCGAGGATCCGGAGGCACCGGAGCCCGGCGGCGGCGAGGGCACCGCCGTCTCGATCCTGGGCGAGGGTCGACTCGCGGACGGCCTGCGAGAGCGAGCGCGCTCCGCCGGCTTCGAGCTGCGCGAGGGAGGCCCGAGCGAGCTCGTGGTGGACGCCGGCGTTCGGCCCCACCCCGCGCCGCCGGGCGGCGCGCCGCTGCTCGTCCTCTGCGCGGCCAGCAGCCTGGTGGCCCGGGGCGAGCAGGGGGCCGTGGGCTTCCACATGCTGCCGCCGCTCGAGGATTCCAAGCTCGTCGAGCTCACTCGCCTGCCCACGACCCAGCCGTTCGCGGCCGACGCGGCCGATGAGTTCTTCTCGAAGCTCGGCCTCCTCACCGAGTGGGTCGAGGACGCGCCCGGGCTCGTGCTCGGGCGGATCGTCTGCCAGCTCGTGAACGAGGCAGCGTTCGCGATCGGCGAGGGCGTGGGCTCCGCGGACGACGTCGACGCCGGGCTCACCCTGGGCCTGTCGCACCCGCGCGGCCCGGTGGCCTGGAGCGAGTCGCTCGGGGTCGACCACGTGCTCTCGGTCCTGGACGCCCTCTGGGACGAGCGGCGCGAGGAGCGCTACCGCGCGGCCCCGCTGCTACGGCGCGCGGCGGCGCTCCGGCGTAGCCTTCGGGACTGATGGCCACCGCCGATCTCACCGTTCTCGCGCTCGGGCGCCAGGAGCTCAGCGCCAGCGAGTACATCGCGGAGATCCAGCGGCGGCTTCGAAAGCAGCAGCGCGTGCGCTTCCACATGCACGGGATGGGCACCTCGCTGGAGGGCACCACCGAGGACATACTCGCCGTGGTGGGCGAGCTGCACTCGGTCCCCTTCGAGCAAGGCGTGCAGCGGGTCTACACGGTGCTCAAGCTTGACGAGCGCCGCGACCGACCGCGCCAGACGCTCCAGGACAAGGTCCGCAGCGTCGAGGAGCGCCTCGGCGGCGACATCTAGCTGGCTAGGCGAACGTCGTCGGGCGTGGTGGCCCTGACTCGGTGATCTCCGTCGAGGAAGGGCATCGGCTCGCACATCTCGAGGATGCGCGAGCAGGTGCGGTGCCCGATGTGCTCGCCGAGCGCCTCGGGGTTGCCCACGTCGGCAGTGATCAGCATGGGCCGCCGATCCTCGTAGCGCCGGTTGATCACCGCGTAGAGCTGCTCCAGCCGCCACTCGTTCTGCTTCGCCACCGCGAGGTCCTCGAGGACGAGGAAGTCGACGCTGCCGAGCAGCTCCAGCAGGCCGAGATAGGTGTGCTGCGCGCGGTCCTCGTAGGTGGCGCTGATGCGCGCGAGCAGCTCCGGCCCCGAGAAGATCGCCAGCGAGCGGCGCTCGCGCAGCACCTCCTTCGCGACGCACATCGCGAGACTCGTCTTGCCGCTGCCGATCTCGCCGAAGAAGTAGAGCCCACGGCCGTTCTCCAGGTTGTCGTCGAGGCGGCGGCAGTACTTCCGCACCTCGCGCACGATCCTCTGGTCGAGGTTCGTGATCGGCCAGCGCTCGAAGTCGACATCGAGGTAGCGCCTCGGGATCGACGTGGCGAGCCGGGCGGCGCGCGCGGCGGCCACTCGCTCGCGGCGGCAGCTGCACTCCCTGGCCCCGTTGCCCTCCTCGACCTCGATCCAGCCGCTGCCGTCGCACTGCCCGTAGCGGCACGGCTCGGTGCGCATGCCTCGCTGTCGAAGGTGGGGAGCGCCGCGCGGAGCAGGCTCCTCGGGGGCGTCGTGGGCGTCGAACGACTCGATCCGCATCGCTCCACCCAATAAAGCACGCCGCTCGGCTGGCCCGACCGTCGCCGCGGCATTCTTCCCCCTCCTTGCGGCTTTCGTCTAGAACCCGTCCCGTGCCGCTCGACGAGTTCCTCCCTGACTACGACGCGAACGAGATCCACTCCACCCGGGTGGCGGCTCCGCCGGACGCGGCGATGGCCGCGGTCAGGTCGCTGACCGCCCGCGAGGTGCCCGTGCTGGTGGCGCTGATGGCCCTGAGAAGCCTGCCGGCGCGGCTGCGAGGCCGCCGCCCTAGCCCGCGCGAGGGCACGATCTTCGAGAACTTCCTGCGCGGCGGCTTCGTGACGCTCGCCGATCGGCCCGACGAGCTGGTGGTGGGCGCGGTGGGGCGCTTCTGGCTCGCGAGCGCGGAGGTGCGGCGGGTGAGCGCCGACGAGTTCGCCGACTTTCGCGAGCCCGGCTACGCAAAGGCCGCCTTCAACATGCACGCGCAGCCGGCGCCCGGCGGCGGCACCCTCCTCACGACAGAGACCCGCATCCAGGCCACCGACCACGCCGCGCGCCGCAGCTTCGGCCGCTACTGGCGCGTAATCCACCCGGGAAGCGCGGTCATCCGCCGCGCCTGGCTGCGCGCGATCCGGCGCCGGGCGGAGGGGTCGCAGCACTGAGGGCAGAGGCGCGCGCTCCCCGCCGCTCGGGTTGGGCGCTTTCCATTGCGAAACGGAAAGGGAAAGCGCCCACCCTGCGGATCTACGGTGCCAGGTCGGCGAGCGCCTCCAGCAGGCGGTCCACCTCGTCCTCGGTCGTGTAGTGAAGGAAGCCGGCGCGGACGGCGCCGCCGCTGTCGGCGAGGTCCAGGGCGCGCATCGGCTCCAGCGCGTAGTAGTCGCCGTCCCACACGTAGAGATCGCGCTCGCCGAGCAGCTCGGCCACCTGCCGGGGCGAGTGACCGTCGACGTTGAAGCAGAACGTCGGGGTGCGGCCCTCCGGAGTCCGGATGCCGTAGAGCTGGACCCCGTCGGGCAGCGAGCTGAGAAAGCGCGCGCTCAGTTGCGTCTCGTGCTGCTCGATCAGGGCGAAGGCGGCGTGGAGCTCGCCGTCGCCGAGCGCGCGCAGGTATTCAATCGCGGCCAGCGCCCCGGCGATCGCCTCGTGCGACTGGGTGCCGGCCTCGAAGCGGTGCCCGGGCGGGTGCTCGGAGGCGGGCCGCACCCGATCCGCCGGCAGCGATTCCGCGAGGTCGGGCCGGATCGCCGCGATGCCGAGGTGGGGGCCGAAGAACTTGTAGGGCGAGCAGAGCACCACATCGAGCCCGAGCTCCCGCGCGCGCAGGGGCCGGTGCGGCGCGAGATGGACGCCGTCGGCCCATGCGAGCGCGCCCGCGGCGTGGGCGGCGGCCGCGACGCGGGCGGCATCCGGGATCGAGCCGACGGCATTCGACGCCAGCGTGAACGCCACCACCCGGGTGCGCTCGTTGATGAGCTCCTCGAGGGCGTCCAGGTCGAGTGTCACGTCGTCGGGCCGCAGCGGCGCGGTGCGCACCACGAGCTCGTGGTCGCCAGCCACCACCAGCCAGGGCGACACGTTCGCGTCGTGGTCGAGGGCGGTCACGACGATCTCGTCACCTGGCTCGAGCGTGCGCGCGACCGCGTGGGCGAGCTGGAAGTTGACCGTCGTCATGTTCGCTCCGAACGCGATCCCCTCCGGCTCGCCGCCGGTGAAGTCGGCTGCAGCGGCCCGGGCGCGCTCCATGATCTCGTCCGCGGCGCGCGAGGTCGGAAACGCCCCGCCCAGGTTCGCGTTCGAATCGCGCAGGCAACCCGCCACCGCGTCGATCACGGACTGGGGCACCTGCGAACCGCCCGGTCCGTCGAAGTACGCGGCGCCGGATGCGAGTGCCGGAAACTGGGAGCGGACCGCGGCGACGTCGAGCACGCGCGCGACCCTACCGGGAGCGCGCTCGACGGCCAGGAACGACGGCACCCAAGAGACGACAACGCTGCTGGAAGCCGCGGGGCCCCGCAGACGACGGTCCTAGCGCTGCAGCAGGTCCCGCAGCACGTAGTGGAGGATGCCGTCGTGGCGGTAGTAGAGCCATTCGTTGGGCGTGTCGATGCGCACGCGCGCGTCGAACTCGACGCCTTCGGAGGTGCTGACCTTCAGCGTCTTCGCGCCGTCCTCGAGCCGCGCGAGGTTGAAGGTCTCCTCACCCGTCAGGCCGAGCGACTCGGCCGACTCGCCGTCGGGGAACTGCAGCGGCAGGACGCCCATGCCGACCAGGTTCGAGCGGTGGATGCGCTCGTACGACTCGGCGAGCACGAAGCTGACGCCCAGCAGGCGCGGGCCCTTCGCGGCCCAGTCGCGTGAGGAACCGGAGCCGTACTCCTTGCCCGCGATCACGCACAGCGGTGTGCCCTCCGCGTGGTACTCCATGGCGGCGTCGTAGATCGGCTTGACCTCGCCGTCCTTGTTCGTGAAGCCGCCCTCGGTGCCGGGCGCGAGCTGGTTGCGCAGGCGGATGTTCGCGAACGTGCCACGCATCATCACCTCGTGGTTGCCGCGCCGCGACCCGTATGAGTTGAACTCGCGCGCCTCGACGCCGTGCTCGATCAAATACTCCCCGGCCGGCGAGTCCTTCTTGATCGCCCCCGCCGGTGAGATGTGGTCGGTCGTCACGCTGTCCCCCAGCACGGCGATGACGCGCGCGCCCTCGATCTGCTCGAAGCCCCCCGGCGCCTCGGCCGGCATGTCCTCGAAGTAGGGCGGCTGCTTGACGTAAGTCGACTCGTCGTCCCAGGCATAGCGGTCGCCCTCCGGGATCTCGAGCGCCTTCCAGTTGTCGTCACCCTCGAACAGCGCGTCGCCGTAGGAGCGCCGGAACATGTCCGACTCGATCGCGCGCTCGATCGTCTCGTTGACCTCCTGCTGCGTCGGCCAGATGTCGCGCAGATAGACGTCGTTCTGGAGCGGCTCGTTGATTATGTCCAGGTCCATGCGGCCCGCGAGCGCGTAGGCGACGCAGAGCGGCGGCGAGGCCAGGTAGTTCATCTTCACCTCGGGGTGGATGCGGCCCTCGAAGTTGCGGTTGCCCGACAGCACGCTCGCGACCACGAGATCGCGCTCCTCGATCTCCTTGGAGACCTCCTCGGGGAGCGGTCCCGAGTTCCCGATGCAGGTCGTGCAGCCGTAGCCGACCAGGTCGAAGCCCAGCCTCGAGAGCGGCTCCATCAGATCCGCGCGCTCCAGGTACTCCGTAACCACCTTCGAGCCAGGAGCGAGCGACGTCTTCACCCACGGCATCCGCTCGAGCCCCGCCTCGACCGCCTTCTTGGCCAGCAGCCCCGCGCCGATCATCACCGACGGATTCGAGGTGTTCGTGCAGCTCGTAATCGCCGCGATCACCACCGATCCGTGCCCGAAGCCCTCCTCGCGCTCCGCCACCGCCGTGCCCGGGTGCGGATGGCTGTGTCCGACCTTGGGCTCCTGGCCGCCGCCGTTGTTGGTGGGCGAGTCGCTCGAGGGAAACGACTCGTCGAGGGCCGCGTCGTAGCCGGTCGGCGTCTCTCGGCCCGTGTAGTTCTCGAGCTCGGCGCGGAAGTCGGAGGCGGCGTGGGTGAGCGCCACGCGGTCCTGCGGGCGCTTCGGGCCCGCGAGCGACGGCACCACGTCGCCGAGATCGAGCTCGAGCGTGTCCGAGTAGGTGGACTCCTCGCTGTCCTCGTCGTGGAACAGGCCCTGCTCGCGGCAATACGCCTCGACCAGCTCGATGCGCTCCTTCGGACGGCCCGAGAACTCCAGGTAGCGCAGCGTCTCGGCGTCGACCGGGAAGATCGCGCACGTGGCGCCCATCTCGGGCGACATGTTCCCGATCGTCGCCCGGTCCGCCAGCGGCAGGTTGGGCAGGCCCGCGCCGTAGAACTCCACGAACTTGCCCACCACCCCGCGCTCGCGCAGCATCTCGGTCACGGTGAGGACGAGGTCCGTGGCGGTGGAGCCCTCCGGGAGCTCGCCCGTGAGCCTGAAGCCGACAACCTGCGGGATCAGCATCGAGACCGGCTGGCCGAGCATCGCCGCCTCCGCCTCGATGCCGCCCACGCCCCAGCCGAGCACACCGAGTCCGTTGATCATCGTCGTGTGCGAGTCGGTGCCGACCAGCGTGTCCGGAAACGCCTGACCGTCGCGTGACTCCACGACCCGGCCCAGGTACTCGAGGTTCACCTGGTGGCAGATGCCGGTGTTGGGCGGCACCACCTTGAAGTTGTCGAACGCCGTCTGGCCCCAGCGCAGGAAGGCGTAGCGCTCGCGGTTGCGCTCGAACTCGAACTCGGCGTTGCGCTGGAAGGCGAGCCGCTCCGCGAACACGTCCACCTGGATCGAGTGGTCGATCACGAGCTCCACCGGCACCAGCGGGTTGATCTTGGTGGCGTCGCCGCCGAGGTCCTCCATCGCGTCGCGCATGGCGGCCAGGTCCACGATCGCCGGCACCCCCGTGAAGTCCTGCATCAGGACGCGAGCGGGCCGGTAGCCGATCTCCTGCGACGGCTCGTCCTTGGCCGCCCAGGTGGCCAGGGCCTCCGCTCCCTCGTCCTCGCCGTTCCGCAGCAGGTTCTCGAGCAGCACCTTCAGCGCGTACGGCAGGCGCGCGACATCGTACTTCTCCTGGAGCGCGTCGAGCCGGAAGATCTCATACGACTCGCCGCCGACGTCGAGGGTCGACCGGGCGCCGAAGCTGTCTGAATCGTTCACCCCTCGAACGTTACCCAGGAGGCGTCGGTTGGATGTCAGCGCGGCACGCAGCCGAGCGCGCTGCGCGAGCGCGTGACGCTCCGAAGGTTGTCGTGCCGCCGCGTCACCGCCACGCCGATGAAGCAGTTCACCGCGCCCGGGCGCGCCCTCAGGGGGATCGTCACGCGCCCCCGCCGGCCAGGCCGGATCGGCCCGAAGCGGACCGTCCGGATGACCTTCTGACGACGGACCAGGTGAACCTCGATCCTGCCCTGGCACGGCACCGCGCTGGGAGTGGCGCAGCGGACGTCCACCCGCATCGGCGCGCCGCGGCGCCCCACGCGCAGGCGGCGCATGTCGACCCTCGGTGCGCAGGAGTCGAAGCTGTCGAACGAGTCGGCCCGGACCACGGGCGCCCGCCCGCCGCAGAACGTCCTGTCGCGCTCGCCGTCCACGAGCAGCGGCCGGTCGCGCTCGCCCGAGAGCACCGTGTCCACCCCCGGGCCGGCGTCGAGCTCGGCGCCCTGGTTGTAGCCCTCGAGGCGGTCGGCGCCGCCGCGGCCGGCGAGCACGTCAGCGCCGCCGTTCGACACGAGCCGGTTCGCGTCGTCGTCGCCGATGATCACGTCCGTTCCCGGCCCACCGATCAGGTCCTCGACGTCCGCGAGGATGGCGTCGCCCTCGCCCGCCGCCCCGTCGTCCGGCCCGTCGCCGATGCTGAGGCGCAGGGGAACGTTCGCGCTCGCGTAGCTCACCTCGTCGCGTCCGAGGCCACCGCCGAGCACGTCGGCCCCCGCGCCGCCCAGGATGCGGTCGTCGCCGTCGCCGGTCGCGATCGTGTCGTCGCCATCGCCGCCCACCACGTAGTCGGCCCGCGGCCCGCCGACCAGGGTGTCGTTGCCGCCCTCGCCCAGCAGCGCGGTCACGGTCTCGCCGGTGTCCAGCACGTCGTCGCCCGCGCCGCCCTGAATCGTCCCGATCGCGCCGAGCACGTTGTCGCCCTCGCCGGGCGCGCCGTCGTCCGCCACGCCGTTCACCGAGACGGTGACGCCCTCGGTATGGGCGAGGTAGGAGACGCTGCTCCCGGGCGCGAGGCGCGAGTCGAGCAGGTCGGCGCCCGGGCCGCCGGTGAGCTGGTGCGGCGGTCCGGCCACGGCGATCCGGTCGTCACCCGCTCCTCCGTCCACCGTCCCGCCAACGCCCACTACGCCGAGCTCGTCGTCGCCGTCGCCCATCTCCACCTGGACGCCGTCGAAGTCGTCGCCTCGGCAGAAACGTCCGCCCGCGCGGGCCGGACGGCACTCACCGGCGAGAGGCGCCCCCAGGTCGTCGATGACCACCCCGCGCGGCGAGCGCCGGACGGACATGCGGTTCAGCTCGCCCGCAGCCGCCTGCACGACCAGGGTGCGCGTGTCCTCGTCGCCGGAGCTCGGATCGCAGCCGCAGAAGTGGTGGTCGAACTCGATCACCGCGGCCGAGGCCGGCGGGGTGAAGAGACCGAAAGCCACGACCACGGGCGCCAACCCGAGCGACCTCATGTTGCGCAAACCCGCCGCAAACGGGGAAGTTACGGCGTATGCACGACCTCGCCTGCGTGGTGCACCTGCACTCCACGTATTCGGACGGCACCGGAACGGTGCCCGAGATCGCTCGCGCTGCGGCGCGGGCGGAGGCGGACGTGGTGCTGCTCACTGATCACGACACGCTCGAGGCGAAGCGGCGCGGCGAGGAGGGCTGGTACGGAGACGTGCTTCTGCTTGTGGGCGAGGAGATCTCGCCGCTCGGGCGCGACCACTATCTGGCCTTCGGCCTCGACGAGCACGTCCGCCACCGCGGCCTCGACGCCTGCGGCATCGCGCGCGCGGTGCGCGACGCGGGCGGCTTCGGGTTCGCCGCGCATCCGTTCTCGAAGGGCTCCGTGCGCTTCAGGCGACCCGGCATGCCTTTCGGCGGACTCGACTGCGACGCGCTCCACGGCATCGAGCTCTGGAGCTTCGCGAACGACACCGGCGAGCGGATCGCCGGCATCGCGGCGCTGCTGCGCTTCCTCGCCGTACCCGGCCGGGTGCTCGACCACCCGCCCGAGCGCAACATGCGGCGCTGGGACGAGCTCTGCCGCGAACGTCGCGTGGTGGCTATCGGCGGCCTCGACGCGCATCAGTTCGGGAAGCGGATCGGTCCCGTGGTGCCGGTGCGCGTGATGGCCTACCACCGCAGCTTCCGCTTCATCCGCACGCACGTCCTCTGCAGCGAGCCGCCCGCCGGCGAGCTCGAGCGCGACCGCGAGCTCGTCTTCGACGCGCTGCGCGAGGGCCGTTGCTACATCGCGGTCGACTCGGTGGCCCCGGCGCGCGGCTTCCGCTTCGACGCCGACGACGTGGCGATGGGCGGCGAGGCGCGGGCCGGCCGGAGGACGCTGCGGGTGCGGGCGCCGCTCGCCGCCCGCCTGCGAGTGCTGCGCGACGGCGCCGAGATCGCGTCGACCGAGGGCACGTCGCTGGACGCCGAGGTCGAGCAGCCGGGCGCCTACCGAGCCGAGGCCTTCCGCCACGCGAAGGGGCGCGAGCGCACCTGGATCGTCTCGAATCCGGTGTACCTGCGCTGAGCAGGGCGGAGGCTCCGGAAGGCTCACGCCGATCTACCCGAGTGCCCCGTTCGCGCCGAGCCTGATCGGGCTCGCGGTGAACCTCGCGCTGGGAGACCTGCCGCACCCGCGCACCCCGTGGGCCAGATTCCCCGACGCTTACGGCGGCAGATGCTCGACGGCCGGCGGGGCGAGCGTGCTCCAGGTCAAGCCGCTCCACGGCGCGTTCGCGATCACGCCAACCCCCAACGCCTCCTGGGGCATTCACCTCAGCGACGGCAACATCGCGCTCGGCAACTTGGGGAACCTGATCCGGCGTCAGATACGGGCCTACAACTAGGGTCGAGACCCCATTCTTTCGTCTATGGGGTCTCGACCCGATTGGACGATTGGCCTATTCAGCCGACATTCTGGACATGGCCCACTATCTCTGCCCACATTGCGAAGACGTGGTCGACTTCGACGGCCTCGCGCGCGTTACCTGGTGCAACGCGTGCGGCCAGCCGCTCAGCATGTACGACCTACTCCCCCTCAGGCCCGCCATCACGGCTGACCCGGCTCATTCTCAGGAGGACATGCCCCCCGCACTTGCCTAGGCAAGTCACGCGTCCCGCGGCGGCACGTGCCCATGTCGTGCCGCTCCGGCACTGGCGGCCACCACGAGCAGGATTGCCACCAGCTCGCGGGTGGCGAGGCCCTCGTCGAGCAATATGAAGCCGGCGAGGGCCGCCACTGCCGGCTCGGTGCTCATCAACACCCCGAACACGCCCGCCGGCATGCGCCGCAGCGCCTCCATCTCGAGCGAGTAGGGAATCGCCGAGGACAGGATGGCCACGCCGGCCCCCACGGCCAGTACCTCCGGCACGAGCAGGTCGGCGCCGCCGTCCGCCACCCCGACCGGCACCAGCGCCACGGCGGCCGCCACCATCGCGAGCGCCAGCCCGCTCCCGTCCGGAAAGACTCGGCCGACGCGCACGCTCAGGAGGATGTAGGCGGCCCACAGGGCGCCGGCCACCAGGGCCAGCGCCACCCCGAGGCGGTCGAGGTCCGCGCTTCCAAAGTCCGACAGCAACACGATGCCGGCGGCCGCCAGGCCCACCCACACGAGGTCGAGCGGCCGCCGCGAGCCGGCGATCGCCACACCGAGCGGCCCGACGAACTCCAGGGTCACGGCGATTCCGAGCGGGATGCGCTCGAGCGACTCGTAGAAGGCGAGGTTCATGGCGCCGAGGCACAGGCCGAAGGCGGCGATCAGACGCCAGTCGCCGCGCGGGCGGCCGCCCACGGCCGGGCGCCACACCGCCACCAGCACCACCGCGGCGAACAGCACCCTTATGAATACCGTGCCGCCGGGCCCCACCTCGTCGAAGAGGGATTTCGCCAGCGCCGCGCCGAACTGGACCGACGCCACCCCGGCCAACACCAGCACGGTCGGCGGTATACGGTCGGCCCGGACCATGGCGCGAGACCGTACACAGGCGCGCGAGCGCAGCTACGAGGAGCTGGAGGGCATCTTTGCCGGCGTGGACGCGCCGTTCGCCTTCGTGGATATGGACGCCCTGTGGTCGAACGCGAGCGAGATGCTCGGCCGCGCGGCCGGGAAGCCGATCCGCGTGGCCAGCAAGTCCGTCCGCTGCCGGCCGCTGCTCGCGGAGATACTTGACGGCGATCCCGGCTTCCGGGGGCTGATGACGTTCACGCTGTCGGAGTCGCTCTGGCTGCATGGGCACGGCTTCGACGATCTGCTGATCGCCTACCCGACGGCCGACCGCGGCGCGCTCGCAGAGCTCGGCCAACTCGACGGCGAGGGCCCGCCGATCCTGATGGTGGACTCGATCGAGCACCTCGACCTGATCGAGACCGCCACCGGGCCGAGCGCCCGGCCGGTGCGGGTGTGCATCGAGCTCGACGTGAGCTGGTGGGCGCTGGGCGACCGGCTGAAGATCGGTGTGAAGCGCTCGCCAATCCGGACGCCCGAGCAGGCGAGCGCGCTCGCGCGCGAGATCGTTCGCCGGCCCGCGTTCGAGTTGGCGGGCCTGATGGGCTACGAGGCACACATCGCGGGGCTCGGCGACAGCCCGCTCGGGAAGCGGATGCAGGCGCCCGTCATCCGCCAGATCAAGCGCCGCTCCGCCGCCGAGATAGCCGAGCGGCGCGCCGCCGTGGTGGCGGCGGTGGGCGAGGTGGCGCCGCTCCCGCTCGTGAACGGCGGCGGCACCGGGAGCATCCACACCACTCGCCGGGAGGACGTGATCACCGAGATCACGGCCGGCTCCGGGTTCTACGCGCCCACGCTGTTCGACCGCTATTCCTCGTTCCAGCTGATGCCGGCCGCGATGTTCGCCCTGCCGGTGGTGCGCCGGCCGAGCGGCGGGGTGGCGACCCTGCTCGGCGGCGGCTACCCCGCCTCGGGCGCGGCGGGGCGCGATCGGCTGCCCGCACCGCACCTCCCGCGCGGACTCCGTGTTGACCCCCTGGAAGGGACAGGCGAGGTGCAGACTCCCGTTATGGGGTCCGCCGCCGCTAGCCTGCAGATCGGCGCGAATGTCTACTTGCGCCATGCGAAGGCCGGGGAGCTGTGCGAGCGTTTCAACAGCCTGTATCTGGTACGCGGCGGCGCTATAGCCGACGAGGTGCCCACCTACCGCGGCGAAGGACGCTGCGAGCTGTAGCGACCGCCATCGCCGGTGCGGCCGCCGCGCTTGCATTCGCCTCGCCCGCGCTCGCGCGCGAGAACGTCGTGGTGATCATGACCGACGACCAGACGCAGGCCTCGCTGGCGACGATGCAGCACGTGAACACGCTGCTTGGCGGCGAGGGCACCACGTTCAACCAGGCGATCGACAGCTTCCCGCTCTGCTGCCCGTCGCGCGCCACGAACCTGACCGGGCAGTACGCCCATAACCACGGGGTGCTCCACAACAGCCCGCCCTTCGGCGGCTTCCTCCAGCTCGACAGCACGAACACGCTGCCGGTCTGGCTCCAGAACGCCGGCTACCGGACCATGCACATCGGCCGCTACCTGAACGGCTACGAGGCCAGGTACGGCATCCCGCCCGGCTGGACCGACTGGGTGGGCCTGCCGCACTCCGCGGCGTTCAACTACGTGACCTGGAAGGCGTTCGACAACGGGGTGCTGAAGAGCTACCCCGACGCCGAGCACCCCGGCGAGTACCTCACCGACTTCGAGACGCGCCGGGGCGTGGAGCTGATCGACCAGGCCTCGCCGGGCGACCAGCCCTTCTTCCTCTCGCTCTGGTACACCGCCCCCCACCGCGGCGCCCCGCGCGATCCGGACGACCCCAGCCGGCCCGGCACGCCCTCCCCCGCACCGAGGCACCGCGATGCCTACGCCGGCGTGCGGATGCCTCGCCACCCCAACTTCAACGAGCGCAACATGTACGACAAGCCGCAGGTGGTGGCCGACCGCCCGCGCCTGTCGCCGGAGTTCGCCGCCGGCGTCGAGGAGAACTGGCGCCAGGAGATCGAATCCCTGATGGCCGTGGACGAGGGCGTGGCCCAGATCGTGGAGGCGCTCCGCCGCAACGGAGAGCTCGACAACACGCTGGTCGTGTTCATGTCGGACAACGGCTTCATGCACGGCGAGCACCGGGCGCTCGCGGAGAAGGTGCTGCCCTACGAGGAGTCGATCCGCATCCCGCTGGTCATGCGCGGGCCGGGGGTGCCGCGCACGCGGCTGGACCAGCGGTTGGTGGGCAACATGGACGTGACCTCCACGATCCTCGACGCCACAGACACGGCGCCCGGCCGCGTTCAGGACGGGCGCTCGCTGCTCGAGCTGCTGGCGGATCCCGGCGCCGAATGGGGGCGCGACATCCTGATCGAGAACGGGAACGGCGCCAACGGGGTGCCGAGCTACCGCGGCATCCGCACCTACCGCTACCTCTACATCGAGCACCGCACCACCGGCGAGTACGAGCTCTACGACCTGGTGGAGGACCCGTACCAGCTACAGAGCGTCGACGGCCACGAGCGCTACGCCAAAGTGCAGCGCGACCTCGCCTCGCGCCTGAGGCAGCTCACGCATTGCGTCGGAGTGGACTGCCTGGCCCGCCCGCACCTCACGCTCACCGTGCGCTCCGGCGGCAAGCCGGTGCGCGGCTGCTTCCGGCGCGACCTACGCATTCAGGTGCGCGGATCGAAGCGGGCGCGCCTGATGCACGCCGACGTGATCGTGGGCCGCCGCCGGGTCGAGCGGCTGCTCACCATCCCGACGGCACGCGGCCGCAGGGCGGGGCCGACGCTGCTGAGCGGCCTGGTGCCGCGCGAGCGGATCCACCGGCGCGGGCGCTTCCGCCTGCGCGTGCTCGCGGAGACCGAGGACGGCCGCAAGCTCACGCTCGACCGCGTGCTGCGCCGCTGCGGCTGAACACCCGCTCGATCAGCTCCATCAGCGGCCGGCGCCGCAGCTCCGGCTGGAGCGCCACGATGTACTCGACCAGCGCGAGACTCGACGCGACCGCGAAGTCAGGGCTTCTCAGCTGCTCGCCGTTCAGGACGCCCTCGCCGATCCAGGCGTCCACCCGGTCGAGGATCTCGCCCGTGCGCTCGCGGTCGTCACGCAGCTGCTCCTTCGAAGCGCGGAAGGCCGTGAGCACCGCCCGGGCCACGATCCGGCGCTGGAGGTCGTGGCGGGCGAGCAGCACGCCCAGCCTGCCGCCGGCTCCGCGACCGGCGAGCGCGTCCGGATTGGCTGCGCCGGCCGAGGCAACCATCCGGCGCGCCCACTGCTGGAGCACCTCGTCGGCCCAGCGCTCCGCCTCGAGCGCGCGCGGGTCGTCGGGCACGAGCCGCGGCTCCGGCACCAGCTCGTCGAGCACGCGCGGCAGCTCGCGCGTGCCCTGAGCGCGGCGGCCGTCGTCGAACTTCACGGCCGGCACGCGGTCGCCACGGAAGCCGATCAACCGCACGATCGCCCGGTGCGGGCCCGGCGGGAAGTTCACGCGGCGGAACTCGATCCCCTTGTGCTCGAGCATCAGCTCGCCCGTCCTGACCGCGTGCGAGCCAGGGATTCCGTAGAGCGTGGCTGCGCGCCGGGCCACGCCCGGCGCTTGCCCAGGGCGGGTCGCGGTCATCCGAGCACGCGGCGCAGGTAGTCGTTCTCGAACCTGCGCTCCGGATCGAGGCGCTCGCGCAGCTCGGCGAACCGGTCCCACTCGGGGTAGCGCGGCCGCAGCGTCGCCGCCGACTGGTAGTGGCGCTTTCCCCAGTGCGGCCGGCCGCCGTACTCGTCCATGATCGCCTCCACGGCGCGGAAGTAGGTCTCGAACTCCATGCCAACGTACTGGTGGACGGCGATGTAGGCGGTCGGGCGCTCGTACGCCGTCGAGAGCAGCGCGTCGTCCGGCTCCACCACGCGCAGCTCGATCGGGAAGCCGATCGGCAGCCGCCGCCGCTCGATCACTTCGAGCACGCGCTCGAGCGCCTCGGCGGCGCGCTCGCGAGGGATCGCGTACTCCATCTCCGTGAAGCGGACCAGCCGCGTGTTGGCGTAGACGCGGTTGCTCGCGTCCAGGTGCTCCGAGCGGCCCATCAGCCCCGCGAGCCGGCGATTGAGCAGTGGGATCAGCCCGGGGAAGCGGCGGCCGAGCCGGCAGAAGGTGCCGAGCACGGCGTTCTCCAGCAGCACGTCGTGGAGAAAGGCCGCCGCGCGCCCCGGCGGCCTCGGGGCGCGGTCCGTGCGCTCCGAGGTGAGCGTGAGCGCGCGGCGGGTGTAGGGCATCACGAACGCCTCCCAGTGGTCGTGCGAGTCCACCAGCTCGTCCAGCCGTGGCAGCACGTCGTCGAGCGGGCGCGGCTCGTCGATCCGGTGGATGGTGAACGCGGGCACGCAGCGCATCGTGACCGCGGCGATGGCACCGAGCGCGCCGAGGCTCACACGCGCCGCGCGCAGCTCGTCGCCCTCGCGGATGTCGACCAGCTCGCCGGTGCCGGCCACGAGCCGCACACCGCTCACCTGCGAGGACAGGTTCCCGAAGCGGCCGCCGGTGCCGTGCGTGGCGGTGGAGATCGCTCCGGCGACCGTCTGCGGGTCCACGTCGCCCTGGTTCTCCATCGCCAGCCCGCGCGCCCGCAGCTCCTCGCCGAGGTCGTGCAGCGTGATGCCCGCCTCCACCGTCACGTCGCGGCCGTCGACCGCCAGCACCCGCCGCATCGCGGACATGTCGACCATGACGCCGTCCGTGCACGCGATGTCGGTGAACGAGTGTCCCGACCCCGCCACCTTCACCCGCCGCGCGCCGGTAACCGCGCGCACGAGCTCCTCCTCGGAGCGCGGCGTCTCGATGCGCTCCGGAGCGCAGCGCTGCTGGCGCGCCCAGTTGGTCCAGGTGGGCAACTAGCCCGCGGCTGACCTGGCGGCCGCCTCCACCCGCTCGGGGTCGGCGGCCCAGTGGGCCTCCGGGTCGATCGGGGTGTCGCGAAGGTAGGCCTCCGCGTCGAGCGCCGCCATGCAGCCGGTGCCCGCGGCGGTGACCGCCTGGCGGTAGACGCGGTCTGTGAGGTCGCCCGCCGCGAAGACGCCCGGCCGCTTCGTCTTCGTGGAGCGGCCATCCACGAGCACGTAGCCCTCGTCGTCCAGGTCGAGCTGCCCCTCGAGCAGGTGTGAGTTGGGCTTGTGGCCGATGGCGACGAAGGCGCCGGTCACCGGCAGCTCCTTCGTGGACTTGTCCTCTGTGTTCTCGAGCACGGCCTTGCCGAGCGCCCCGTTCTCGCCGGGCTGGAAGCTCTGCACGACGTAGGGCGTGACCAGCTCGATGTTCTCGGTGTCGCGGGCGCGGTCGAGCATGATCGCCGAGGCGCGGAACTCCGGACGGCGGTGCACGATGCTGACCTTGCCGGCGAACTTCGAGAGGAAGGTGGCGTCCTCCATCGCGGTGTCGCCGCCGCCGACCACGACGGTGTCCGCGTCGCGGAAGAACGCGGCGTCGCAGGTGGCGCAGTACGAGACGCCGCGCGCGGACAGCTCGTCCTCGCCGGGCACCCCGAGCTTCTTCGGCTCGGCGCCCATGGCGAGGATTACCGCGCGCGCCCGGATCTGCTGGTCGCCCACGTGGACCACGTGGACGCCGCCCTCGTCGGCGCTGAGCTCGATCTTCGTGGCGTCGTCGGTGATGAAGCGGGTGCCGAAGCGCTCGGCCTGGTCGCGGAACTCCTGCATCATCTGCGGGCCCATCACGCCCTCGGGATAGCCCGGGTAGTTCTCGACGTCGGTCGTCTGCTGGAGCAGCCCGCCCCAGGCGAAGCCCTCGATCAGGAGCGGCTCGAGGTCCGCGCGCGAGGTGTACAGCGCGGCCGTGTAGCCCGCGGGGCCACTGCCGACGATGACGACGTTCTCGATGTCCTTGATCTCCACGCTTATCCGATCTCCACGCTCATACGCGCTCCACGCACGTTACTTTACTTTCTGAAGTGTAGTCCTCACGGCGGCGTCCGCCGACTGCCGCTCCCACTCGGCCAC
>DASUQG010000011.1:0-2697 GCA_036280695.1 Thermoleophilaceae bacterium | reverse complement strand
GGCCGGCATCGCCGATCCGGCCGACGATCGTCGCGAACGCCGAGGGCGGCGTGCCGCAATAAAAGAGCCGGCGGCTTTGGGCGCCAAGCGCGGCGTCGAGGGTCACGAGGCGGTCGCGCAGCGCCCCGAAGGCGTCCGGGTCGTCGAGCGGCGCGGAGACGTAGGAGAGCTCTTGCGCGAAGGCCTGCCAGCGTCCCTCGTCCAGCCGGTGGCGCGAGAACTCCTCGACACCGCCGCGGACGCGGTCGCGAAAGCTCGCGTCGTCGAGGCGGCTGCCGCCCGAGCCGACGATCGCGCAGCGCTCGGGCAGCAGGCCCTCGTAGGCCAGATCGTAGAGCGCCGGGAACAGCTTGCGCCGGGCCAGGTCGCCGGACGCGCCGAAGACGACGAGCGTCTGGGGTGGCGGCGAGGCGAGCGCCATGGTTCACCCGAGCTGGCGGTCGAGGGTGTAGGCGGCGCTGATCAGCGCCAGGTGCGTGAAGGCCTGGGGGAAGTTGCCGAGCTGCTCGCCCGTCGGCCCGATCTCCTCCGAGTACAGGCCGACGTGGTTGGCGTAGGTGAGCATCTTCTCGAAGCCCAGTCGCGCCTCGTCGAGCCGTCCCGCCCGGGCGAGCGCCTCCACCCACCAGAAGGAGCACAGCGAGAAGGTCGCCTCCCCGCCGGCGAGCCCGTCGGGCGACGCGTCCACGTTGTAGCGGTAGACGAGGCTGTCGGCGACCAGTTCCGCGGGGATGGCGTCGAGCGTGGAGATCCAGCGCGGGTCGGTGGGTGCGATGAACTTGCACAACGGCATGAGCAGCAGGGAGGCGTCGAGCACGTCGGTGTCGTAGTGCTGGACGAAAGCGCGGCGGGCTGGGTTCCAGCCGCGCTCCATGATCTGGTTGTAGATGCGGTCTCGGACCGCCATCCAGCTGGGAAGGTCGGCGGGCAGGCCGCGCTGGCGGGCGACCCGGATCGCGCGCTCGACCGCGACCCAGCTCATCAGCCGCGAGTACGTGTAGTCACGGCGCTCGCCGCGGGTCTCCCAGATCCCCTCGTCGGGCTGGTCCCAGTGCTCGATCAGCCACTCGAGGTTGCGAGTGATCTCCATCCAGCCGTCGTGGTAGATCGGCCGGCCATACTTGTTGCAGAGGTAGACGGAGTCCATCAATTCGCCGTAGATGTCGAGTTGCAGCTGGGTCGCCGCCCCGTTGCCGATCCGTACCGGCGCCGAGCCCATGTAGCCCTCCAAGTGTGAGAGCTCCTCCTCGGGCAGGTCCTCGCGCCCGTCGATGCCGTACATGACCTGCAGGCCCGACTCGCGGTCGGCCGCGTGGCGGCAGCGTCCCTGCAGCCATCCCATGAACGCGGCGGCCTCCTCGGTGAACCCGAGCCTGAGCAGCGCGTAGAGCGAGAAGGCGGCGTCGCGCATCCACGTGTACCGGTAGTCCCAGTTCCGCGCGCCGCCGAGCTGCTCCGGCAGGCTGGCGGTGGGAGCGGCCACGATCGCGCCGGTGGGCGCGTAGGTGAGCAGCTTGAGCGTGACCGCCGAGCGATGCACCGTCTCGCGCCAGCGCCCGCTGTAGCGCGAGCGGCCGAGCCACCCGCGCCAGAACGCCACCGTGGCATCGAACTCGGCCGCGATCTCGGCATCGGAGTACGGCACTGGCATCTCGCCGCGCTCGACGCGCTCGAGCACGAACGTGGCCGTCTCACCAGCGCGGAGCTCGATGCGCGCACGGACGTCGCCGCCGTCGACGATCTCGAGCGGGCAGCGCGTCGAGAGGCTGAGCTCCAGATCCGTGGATCGGAAGAGCGCGCCGTGCCGGGCGAGCACGACCTCGTGGCTGGTGCGCGCGTAGTCAAAGCGCGGCGCGACGTCGACGACGAAGCGCATCTGCCCGCGTACGGCGAGGACTCGGCGAATCATGCGGGGGCGGTGTGCCGCCTCCCCGCTGCGCGGCGGGGGCAAGAAGTCCTGCACCTCCCCAACGCCGCCGGGCATCAGGAAGCGCGTGATGAGGATGCTGGTGTCGGGCAGGTAGAGTTGCTTGGAGCTCCACCCGTCGCAGGCGGGCGCAACGCGGAACAGGCCTCCGCGGTCGGCGTCGAGGATCGCCGCGAAGACGCTCGGCGAGTCAAAGCGCGGGCAGCAGTACCAGTCGATCGTGCCGTCGGTGCCCACGAGCGCCACCGTGTGCAGGTCGCCGATCAGTCCGTGCTCGGCGATCGGCAGATAGCGCGCCCGCGGTGCCGTCCGGGCTCCACCGGGTGCTACCTGCCTCACGCGGTCCGCGACGCTCATCGGCGCTATGGCACCAGCACCAGCTTTCCCTTACCCGCCGAGCTCTCCAGCAGCTCGTGCGCACGACGAGCGTCGAACAGCGGCAGACGCTCGGCCACGACCGGATGGATCTTGCCCTCACGAAGCAGCTCGAGCAGCGCTCGGAAGTCCTCCCGGAACCAATCCGGGTTGCGGGGACCTCCTCCCACAGGAAGCGCGCGGCGAAATCCGCTCACGGGAAGCACTTGATGGCCTTCGCGCAGCTTCTGGACCCGGTAGACCAGCATCTGCCGACGTGGGGAGAGCAGGCCCCAGAGCACGACGGCTGCGGTCGTGGCGTACCACTCGATCCACCCTCGCCAGCTCCTGTGCCCGTGCGAGATCGTGGAGGAGTGGCCGTAGATGACAAGCCGTCCGCCGGGCCGCAGCGCACG
>DASUQG010000010.1:0-3957 GCA_036280695.1 Thermoleophilaceae bacterium | reverse complement strand
CCGAGGAGCAGACCGGTGGACGAATATTGAAGGACCGGCGGCTCTCGAGGCTGCTGAAATGACCCCGCTGGCCGATACACGCTCCATGCGCCGATACCTGCTTGCGCTACTCGCGCTCACCCTGCTCAGCGGCTGCGGAGGAGCGGCCGACTCCTCGCCCTTCGCCACCGCCGTCCGAAACACCCAGGCGGCCGGCGGCGCCGAGGTCGTCTTCTCGATGCGGATGGAGGGGCCCGGCCTCGCCCAGCCACTCGTGATGAACGGCAGCGGCGTGGAGGACGCCAGCACGGGCCGGGGCCACCTCAACTTCGACATGGCGACGTTCGGGACCATGGAGGTGGTCTCCGACGACCTCACCATGTACATCCGCTCGGACCTGCTCGGCGCGGCGCTCGGGGGCAAGAAGTGGATGAAGCTCGACATGAAGCGCGCGATGTCGAGCTTCGGGCTCGACCTCGGCGCATCCGGACAGTTGGGCCAGAGCGCGGCCGAGCAGCTGAAGATGCTGAGGGCGGTGAGCGGCGACGTGCGCGACGAGGGCCACGAGCAGGTGGCGGGGACCGAGACCACGCACTACAGCGCGACCGTCGACCTGCGGCGCTACCCCGACGTGATGCCCGAGGACCAGCGCGAGGCCGCCCGGAAGGGCGTCGAGCGGCTGATCGAGCTGACCGGCGAGAGCGAGATCCCGATGGACGTCTGGATCGACGGCGACGAGCGTGTCCGCCGCATGGCGTGGAACCAGTCGATCCGTCAAGGTCCCGTGGAGATGAAAATGAACATCACAGCCGAGTACGTGCGCTTCGGGGTGCCGGTGGAGGTCGACGTGCCCGACGATTCCGAGGTCTTCGACGCCACCGACCTCGTGGTCCAGCAGATGGATCAGGCGCAGCGCTGATCGAGGTCGGGGACAGCGCACCGGACTTCGAGCTGTCGGACCAGGACGGTGAGCCGGTCCGTCTGAGCGAGCTGCGCGGCCGCCCGGTCGTCCTCTACTTCTACCCCAAGGCCGACACGCCCGGCTGCACGACGCAGGCCTGCGGCGTCCGCGACCATCTCCCCGACTACGAGCAGGCCGGCGCGGTGGTGATGGGCGCTTCACCCGACCCGGTGGCGAAGGTCAAGCGCTTCCACGAGAAGCAGGGACTCAACTTCAAGCTGCTCGCCGACGAGGACCACGCCGTGGCGGACGCGTACGGTGTCTGGGTGGAGAAGTCGATGTACGGCAGGACCTACTGGGGCGCGCAGCGGGCGACGTTCGTCATCGATCCCGAGGGGACGGTGGCTCACGTGATCCCGAAGGTCTCTCCCAAGACCCATGACGAGCAGGTCCTGAAGGTCCTCGGCGATCTGTGAACTGGCTGCTCCTCAGCATCGGGGCTCTTGTCGCGCTCTACGCGGCGATGGTGGTCACGCTGGTGGCCGGCGCGCGCCAGTGGGACGTGCGAATGATCGCGAGGCTGGTGCCCTACTGCGCGATCCTCTTCAAGCGGCTGCTCGGCGACCCGCGCGTGCCGGCTCGCTGGAAGGTCGCCTCCGCGCTCGCCCTTGTCTACCTGGCGCTGCCGTTCGACCTTGTGCCGGACTTCATCCCGGTGCTGGGCCAGCTCGACGACGCGATCCTCGTGGCGCTCGTGCTGCGCGGACTCCTCAGGAGTGCGGGTCCGCTGCTGGTGCGAGAGCACTGGCCCGGCCCCGCGGCGCTGCTCGCTCCGCTGGAGCGCCTTGCGTCTGCGGTTCCGGTGCCTGACGGTGGATGGCGACGCCCGCGATGACGAGCGCCACGCCCGCCACCTCAACCCAGGATGGGATCTGCGCGAGCACGGCGATGCCGATCACCGTGGCGGTGGCTGGCAGCAGGGAGACCATCAGCGCGTAGGTGGCGCGCGGCAGGCGGCGCATCGCCAGCTGGTCGGACACGTAGGGAATCACGGAGGAGCAGACGCCGACGCCGATGCCCGCCAGCAGCGCCACCGGGTCCGTGAGCGCCGGCAGCACCTCCCAGCCGCCGATCGGGGTCACGACCACGGCGGCGATCAGCATCGAGGCGGCGAGGCCGTCGATCCCGCTGAGCCCGCCGTGCCGCGCCACGCGGTGTGCGAGCACGATGTATGCGGCGAACAGAACCGCGTTAGCGAAGGCGAGCCCCACGCCGAGCGGCTCGCCCTCGAGCTGCACGCCGGTGAGCAGGTACACGCCGGGCACCGCGAGCACCAGCGCGGCGGCGTTGCGCGGGCTGCGCGCGCCCAGCGCCGCCAGCGCGATCACGGGGAGGAACTCGATGGCCGCGACCGTGCCGAGCGGCAGCCGGTCGATTGCAACGTAGAAGCAGGCATTCATCACCGCGAGCACCGCGCCCCAGGCGAGGAGCAGCCGCCGGCCGGGCCGGTCGAGGCTCGCGAACGCCCGCCACGGGCGACGCCAGAGCGCGAACACCACCGCCGCCGAGGCGATCCTCAGCCACGCCACGCCGAGCACGTCCACGCGCGCGAACAGCAGCACCGCGAATGCGGGGCCGAGGTAGTGGAACACGGCGCTGACGACGAAGTAGAGGTGTGGAGGAACGCGTTCGGCCACGTCTGAAGGATCGTCGAAGGAATTGCCGACGTACATGGCCGAACGTAGGTATCCTGGACGATATGGCTACGAATGGGCCGCTCGATCCGACCAATCGCCTTCTACTCGCCGAGCTCCAGCAGGACGCCCGGCTCTCGCTGGCCGAGCTCGGACGCCGCGTCGGTCTGTCGTCACCGGCCGTCGCCGAGCGCCTCCAGCGGCTGGAGCAGAGCGGCGCCATCATGGGGTACCGCGCGGAGGTCGACCCGCGCGCGCTAGGCCTGTCGCTGGGCGCGATCATCCGCATCCGCCCGTCGCCGGGCCAGATCCAGAACGTCGCGGAGCTGGCGCAGCGAACGCCCGAGGTGGTCGAGTGCCACCGCGTGACCGGCGAGGACTGCTACGTCATGCGGGCGTACGTGCGCGACGTCCTGCACCTCGAGGAGGTGATCGACCGCTTCACGGTCCTGGGCCAGACCACCACCTCGATCATGCAGTCCTCGCCGGTGCCGGGCCGCCCCGTCTCGCTGGACCCCTGAGTTCGAGCTACTGGACGGTGAGCGTGCCCTCCATGCCGGCGGCCTTGTGGCCGTCGACGGGGCAGTAGTACTCGTACCCGCCGGCCTTCACCGTGGCCGTGACCTTCGTGGTCTCGCCCTCGCCGATCGTGTCGCTCTCCTCCTCGATGCCGTTGCCCTCGATCTCCACGGCGTGGGGGAGGGACGACGGGTTGTCGAGCACGATCGTGACCTTGCCCGCCTTCGCGGTCAGGCTGCTCTTGTCGAACTTCAGCGCGCCCCCGGGGTCGGCGCTCAGCTTCAGCGTCTGTGCCTTGCCGCCGCCGCCGGTGTCGCTCGCTCCGCCTCCGCCCTCGGCGCCGGATTTCGTCTCGGTCGTGTTGGCGTTGCCCGAGCTGCCGCCGTTGTCGTCGTCGTCGTCTCCGCAGCCGACCCCGACGAGGGCCAGGGCGCAGAGCACCGCGATGATGGAGAGGGCGCGCATGGCCCGTTGTACGCAGCGGCTCTTGGGGAGGTTCAGTAGGCGAGCTTCCCGCGCATGACCTCCGGGCCGTGCTTCCCGCCGGCCGACGGGCGCGTGACCACGACCACGTGGTACTCGCCCGGACGGACCGCGACGGTGAGCTGCGCCGAGGCGCTGCCATCGGCTCCCGCGTTGAAGCTCCCGCCGTTGATCCAGCGGCCGTCGGTGCGCACGCACCAGAGCTCGAAGGCGGTCCCGTGACCCACCGGCAGGTCGTGGGCACGCAGCTGCACGTGCGTGCCGCCGGCCACCTCCGCGACGCTCGCGTTGCCGAGCACGCGCCCCGACGTGCTCCACAGCTCGGCGCTCGCGTAGGCGCGCTGGTCGCCTCCGCCGGGGAGCACCAGCGCGAGCACGGCC
>DASUQG010000009.1:0-2347 GCA_036280695.1 Thermoleophilaceae bacterium | reverse complement strand
CAGCCGCTCGATGATCGACGCCCGCGTGGCCGGCGTGCCGATGCCGGAGTCCTTCATGGCCTCGCGCAGCTCGGCGTCCTCGACCTCCTTGCCGGCGGTCTCCATGGCGCCCAGCAGCGAGGCATCGGAGAAGCGCCGCGGCGGCTGCGTCTCCTTGCGCATCAGCTCGACCTCGCGCGTCTGAACGCCCTCGCCCTGCTCCAAACGAGGCAGCAGCTGATCCCCGCCCGAGTCGTCGTCGCTGCGGTCAGCCTCTGAAAGCTCGCCGTAAACGCTTCGCCAACCGGCCTCGATCAGCCGCCGGCCACTCGTGCGGAACACGTTCTCCCGAACCGTGGTCTCAACGCGAGTCCGCTCGAACACGGCCTCCGGGTGGAAGATCGCCAGGAAGCGCTTCGTCACGAGGTCATAGACCTTGAGCTCGTCCTGGCCCATCTTCGAGAGATCATGCTCCGAGCGCGTCGGGATGATCGCGTGGTGGTCGGTGACCTTTTTGTCGTTTACGACGCGGCCAAGGGGCAGCGACTCAAGCGAGGTGACAAAACGTGAGGCGGCGGCGTACGCGGCGTTGTGGCCCACCAGCTCGGCCGTCGGCTTGATCTCCGGCACCATGTCGCCGGTCAGGAAGCGCGAGTTGGTACGCGGGTAGGTGAGCGCCTTGTGCTCCTCGTACAGGCGCTGCGCGGCCGCGAGCGTGCGGCGGGCGGAGAACCCGTACAGGCTGTTCGCGTGCCGCTGGAGGCTCGTGAGGTCGTAGAGGAGCTGCGGCTGCTCGCGCTCCTCCTTCTTCTCGAGCTTCGTGATCTCGCCCGCCTGGTCCCTGACCGCGTCGACGATCGCCTTCGCCTCGTCCTCGCTCGGCAGGCGCTTCCCGCCGAGGTAGCGGCCCGCGTAGCGGCGCTCGCCCGAGGCCTCGAAGCGCGCCTCGACCAGCCAGTAAGGCTCGGGGACGAAGTTGCGGATCTCCTCCTCGCGGCGAGCCACCAGCGCGAGCGTGGGAGTCTGCACCCGGCCAAGCGAGACGGCACCGTCGAACGCAGCGCGCAGGCGCACCGAGGCGGCGCGGGTGGCGTTCATGCCCACGAGCCAGTCGGCCTCCGAGCGCGAGCGGGCGGCCTCCTCGAGCGACTTCATCTCCTCACCCGGCCGCAGGTGCTCGAACGCCTCCGAGATCGCCCGCTTGGTCATCGAGGACAGCCACAGCCGCTTGACCGGCTTGTGCACCGGAGCGAGGTCATACAGGTACGCGAAGATCAGCTCGCCCTCGCGGCCGGCGTCGCAGGCGTTGACGATCGTCTCGACGTCGTCGTCGGCCATCAGCCTGTGGATGGCCCGCAGCTGCTTCGCCGAGCGCTCGTCGTTGGGGATCAGCTTGAACTCGTCGGGCAGGATCGGAAGGTCGGCGAAGCGCCACTTCTTCAGCTTCGGGTCGTACTCGTCAGGGGGCGCCAGTCCCACCAGGTGCCCGACCGCCCACGTGACTACGTAGCCGTCGCCGTTGGCCGATCCGTCCTGGGTCTCCAGGTGCGTCTTGTCCTTCGCCTGCTTGAAAGATCCAGGCAGCGTGGACGCCAGATCGCGGGCGACCGAGGGCTTCTCAGCTACTACAAGGGTCTTGGCCATCACGGGTCACGATACGCACATCGCTGGTCACACCGGCCTCAGTAGGGGCGGTTGGGATCGAAGCTCCGCCCACGGTCACGGCCGCGGCACCCCATCCGCGGGCGGTCGGACCGGTAGGGAAGGCGAATGATCGCCTGGGCCTCGTTGTTGTCCTCGTTGGATTCGTAGATGCCGTTCTCGGGATCGGCGATGTGCACGTACGCGAAGCAGCCGCGCAGCCCGGTCACGTCGATCCACTGCTCCGGATAGGCCGGCGGGTAGATGTCGGCCCAGCCGGGCGAGGTGCCGAGCGTGACACGCTGGGCATCGGGGTTGGTGCTGCACGCCGGGTAGTGCGGAAGCCTGGGTGAGCGCGGGAGCATCGGCCGCGTGCGGGTCAGGTCGCGGAGGCAGTAGGCCACCTTGGGCCCGGTGCGCACCAGCCGCGTGCGCTTGCCCTCCGCGTCCACGCGCCAGAGCTCGAAGCGGGCGGCGTTGTAGAACTTCCACCAGTAGCGGCTCTGGTGGGCGAACTTGAACTGGAGCCGGGCGTTCGTGGCCACCCCGATGCGCCCGCCGCTGCGCGTGTAGATGCGCTGCCGCCCGCGCATGAAGCGCGGGCCGATGCGGTTGCCGTGCAGCTCCGCCGGGCCCGCGCCGACGCTGTCGATCACGTTTCCGGCCCTCAGCACGGTATGGCCGGCCTTCGTGAGGCGGTCCGTGTAGAGGCCGTAGGGCCGCCGCA
>DASUQG010000008.1:0-4593 GCA_036280695.1 Thermoleophilaceae bacterium | reverse complement strand
ATCCCGGGCGGCACCTCCGCCGCGATCTCGGCCGCCTTCTCGTTCGAGATCGGTCCGGGGCCGCTCGGCATCGGCGACACCAGCCCGACCGCCGACGCCCCGGCGTCGATCGCCATCCACACCTCCTCGATGCTCTGCATGCAGCAGACCTTCACGCGGGTGTGGGCGGGTGGCTTCATCGGCGGCCTCACAAACTAGCCTCCCGTCGATGCGGCGAATCTGCGTCTTCTGTGGAGCCAGCCCCGGCGCCCGGCCGGAGTACGCGCAGGCCACCACCGAGCTCGCCCGGCTGCTCGTGGCCGACGGAATCGGGGTCGTGTACGGCGGCGGCGGCGTGGGTCTGATGGGCGCGCTCGCGGACGCCATGCTCGCGGAGGGCGGCGAGATCACCGGGGTGATCCCGCGCGCGCTCGTGGACCGTGAGATCGCCCACCCGGAGGTCACGGACATGCGCGTGGTCGGCTCCATGCACGAGCGCAAGGCGCTGATGGCCGAGCTGGCGGACGCCTTCGTCGCCCTCCCCGGCGGCCTCGGGACGCTCGAGGAGCTGTTCGAGGTCTACACATGGGCGCAGCTCGGCCTGCACCGCAAGCCGTGCGCGCTGCTGAACGTGGAGGGCTACTACGACGGCATCGCGGGCTTCCTGGCCGACGCCGTCGAGGAGCGCTTCCTGCGCCAGGAGCACCGCGACATGCTCCTGGTCGAGCGCGAGCCGCGTGCGCTGCTCGAGCGCCTGCGCGGGTTCGAGCCCGATGCGGTGCTGCCCAAGTGGATCGATCGCGAGGAGACGTAGACTGCCGCCCGCGATGGCCGATCCAAACGTCGGAGAGATCCTCGTCCAGCCCGACGAGCTCGAGCACCGCGTCAGCGAGCTCGCCGCGCAGATCTCGAAGGACTACGCCGGCAAGGACGTGCTTCTGATCGGCGTGCTGAAGGGCGCCGTCTTCTTCCTGGCGGACCTGATGCGCAAGATCGACGTGGACTGCGAGGTCGATTTCATGGCGGTCTCGTCGTACGGCTCGTCCACGGACTCGTCGGGGGTCGTTCGCATCCTCAAGGACCTCGACGCCTCGATCGAGGACCGTCACGTGCTGATCGTCGAGGACATCGTCGATTCGGGCCTCACGCTCTCCTACCTGTTCCGCATGCTGGGCGGCCGCGGACCGGCGTCGCTGGAGGTCTGCGCCCTGCTCACCAAGCCCGACCGGCGCGAGGTGGACATGCCGATTCGGTACGTCGGCTTCGAGATCCCGAACAAATTCGCGATCGGCTACGGCCTGGATCACGCCGAGCGCTACCGCAACCTGCCCTACGTGGCGGTCCTGAACGAGCCTTAAGGGGCCCGTTTCCGGCGCCGAAACAGGGAATTAGACCGCTACACCACTGCTACGCTTGCGTTTCACTCGCAGGTAGGTCTTTGGCTTGAGCAGATTCTTCAAGAGCGCCGCATTCCCGATCCTGATCGTCGTCGTGCTGGCCTTCTTCGCGCAGAAGCTGATCAGCCCTGGGGACAAGACAGAGCCGCCGCGCTACTCGCAGTTCCTCCAGCAGGTGGACAGCGGCCGGGTCAAGAGCGCGACGCTCAGCACGAAGAACAACCGCGTCGACGTGGAGCTCAAGGACGGGAGGAAGTACCAGACCGCCTATCCGGACAACACCGAGCCCTACCTGATCAGCCAGCTGCGCGACGAGAACGTCAGCGTCGACGTCAAGCCGAAGGGCGGCTCCGGCTGGCTCACGGCCCTCACGTACATCCTGCCGTTCGTGATCTTCCTGCTGTTCTGGCTCTTCATCATCAACCAGATGCAGGGCGGCGGCTCGAAGGTGATGTCCTTCGGGAAGTCGCGCGCGAAGCGGATGTCGGTGGACGCTCCGAAGATCACCTTCCGCGACGTGGCCGGCGTGGACGAGGCGGTGGAGGAGCTCCAGGAGATCAAGGAGTTCCTCGAGAACCCCAAGAAGTTCCAGGCGCTCGGAGCGCGCATCCCCAAGGGAGTGCTGCTCTACGGCCCGCCGGGCACCGGCAAGACGCTGCTGGCGCGCGCCGTCGCGGGCGAGGCGGGCGTGCCCTTCTTCTCGATCTCCGGCTCGGACTTCGTGGAGATGTTCGTCGGCGTGGGCGCCTCGCGCGTGCGTGACCTCTTCGAGCAGGCCAAGCAGAACTCGCCCTGCATCATCTTCATGGACGAGATCGACGCGGTCGGCCGCCACCGCGGCGCCGGCCTCGGCGGCGGTCACGACGAGCGCGAGCAGACGCTGAACCAGCTGCTCGTCGAGATGGACGGCTTCGAGATGAAGGACAACATCATCCTCATCGCCGCCACCAACCGGCCGGACATCCTCGACCCGGCCCTGCTGCGCCCGGGCCGCTTCGACCGCCAGATCGTGGTGGATCGCCCCGACCGCAAGGGCCGCCAGAAGATCCTCGAGGTGCATACCCGCGGCAAGCCGCTCGCCAAGGCGATCGACCTCGACATTCTCGCCGGCCAGACGCCCGGCTTCACCGGCGCCGACCTTCAGAACCTCGTGAACGAGGCGGCCCTGCTGGCCGCCCGCCAGGGCAAGCGCGAGATCGACCACCTCCAGCTGGAGGAGGGGATCATGCGCGTGATCGCGGGTCCGGAGAAGAAGACCCGCGTGATGTCCGAGAAGGAGCGCCGCGTCACGGCCTTCCACGAGATGGGCCACGCGCTGGTGGCTCACTACCTCGAGAACACCGACCCGGTCCACAAGATCTCCGTGATCTCACGCGGCCAGGCGCTCGGCTACACGATCTCGCTGCCGACCGAGGACAAGTTCCTCACCACGCGCGCGGAGCTCTCGGACACGATGGCGATGACGCTCGGCGGGCGTGCGGCCGAGGAGATCGTGTTCGGCGAGGTCACCACCGGCGCCTCCAACGACCTCGAGAAGGTCACCGCGACGGCCAAGCAGATGGTCATGCGCTTCGGCATGTCCGAGAAGCTCGGCCCGCGCGTGTTCGGCCACGACCACGGCCAGCCCTTCCTGGGGCGCGAGTTCAGCTCCGAGCCCGACTACTCCGACGAGATCGCCCGCGAGATCGACGACGAGATCCGCCGCATCGTCGAGGAGGCGCACCAGCTTGCGCGTGAGGTGCTCGAGAGCCACCGGCAGGCGCTCGACCTGACCTCCGAGATCCTCCTGCGCCGCGAGACGATCGAGCGCGAGCAGTTCATCGAGCTGCTGGACGGCAAGTCCGAGGAGGAGGTGTTCGGCGCCGAGGAGCCGCCGGTGCCCGTGGTGCCGCCGCCGACTCCGGAGGCGCCCGAGCGCAAGCCGGAGCGGGCGCCGAAGACGCTGCCGCGGCCGGGCCTGGCCGGCGGGACCGCCGAGATGCGCGGTCGTTCGCCCGAGAAGCCCTAGGGCTTCGCCGGCACCCTAGGTTTGAAGTTTCGGCAGGGCGGGGAGCCGGTGTGCGTGTCCCTGCTTTGGATCATCCTCATCGTCCTGTTGGTGCTGGTCATCCTCGGCTACTTTGGCCGGGGACGCTTCTAGCGAGCCAGCAGGGCCAGCAGTTCCTCCACGTCTTCGTCCGTGTTGTAGACGTGCCACGAGGTCCGGAGCAGGCCCGCTCGTGCGGCCGCCATCACGCGTGTGCCCTGTAGGCGCTCCTCGGCCTCGGCCAGCTCGGCTGAGACGATCGCCGAGTCGCCCGGCGGGAGGCCGAGGCCGGCTCGGAAGCGGTTGGCGAGGCGGAGGTTGTGCTCGTGGATCGCCTCGATCCCGATCTCGAGCAGGAGCTCGAGCGTCGGGGCTGTGCCCACCCATGCGAACCAGGCGGGGCTGAGGTCGAAGCGGCGTGCGTCGCTCGCGAGCCGCAGCGGCGCGCCGTAGTAGGACGCGTGTGGGTCCTCGCCGGCGTACCAGCCGGCCCCATGCGGCGTCAGCTCGTCGAGGAGCTCCGGCCGGACGCTCATGAAGGCGGTCCCGCGCGGTGAGCAGAGCCACTTGTAGGCGCTGCACGCGAGCAGGTCGATGCGCGACGCGTCGACCGGCAGCCAGCCGCACGCCTGCGTCGCGTCCACCACCACGCGGGCGTCGTGCGCGGCGGCCGCGTCGATCACCGCATCGAGATCGGCCAGCTCGCCGTCGGACGACTGCACGGCGCTGACAGCGACGACGTCGGTGCGCTCGTCGACCGCGTCCGGCAGTCCGGCCACCGGCACGCATTCCACCTCGATTCCGCGCTCCTGCGCAAGGAACGGCCACAGAAGTGAGGTGAACTCCGGCTCGGTCGAGACCACCCGCGCGCCGTCGGGCAGCGACGCCGCCACGAGTCCGACCATGCTGGAGGTGTTCGCTCCCACGGCGATCCACTCCGTCGGGACGCCCACGAGCCGCGCGAACGAGGCGCGGGCGCTCTCCGTGGAGTCGCCCCAGCCCTCCCAGCTCGTGCGGCCGCCGCGCCAGTCCGCCAGCACGGCCTGAAGCGCGTCCCACGCCAGCGCGGGCGGCAGCCCGTAGCTCGCGGTGTTCAGGTAGAGCGTTTCCGGCTGCCAGAGCCGCTGCGCGTCCTCGATCCTCACGCCGCCAACCCTTACATAGGGGCTCCGGGTGCCCACAAGATCAGGG
>DASUQG010000007.1:0-4836 GCA_036280695.1 Thermoleophilaceae bacterium | reverse complement strand
GTGCTCACCACCGCGGGCGGCTCGCTCGAGCTGAAGACGCTGCGGCGCCGGCTCGGCTGGAGCAAGGCCAACGCCACCGAGGTCACCGGCACGCTCGCGGCGCGCGGGTTCGTGTCGCGCCGGCGGGCGCCGGACGACCGGCGCGTGGTGGTCATCGACCTCGCACCCACCGGGCGCTCGCTGGTCGAGCGTCTCTTCCCGGCGCATTCCGAGCGGGTGCAGGCGGCCTTCGACGCCCTCGACGAGGGCGAGAAGCGCACCTTCTCCGAGCTCTGCCGGAAGCTCGCCGCCTAACTGACGGCCCAGGACCGCCCTCACCGGCGTCATCGGCTCTCGCCGTGCTCAGCACGACTTAGAGCCTCTTCCTTGGTGAGAACGGTCCGGATCTCGTCAGTCGTATTTACGCTGACGTGCGCGCCGCGAGGCTGATCCGCGCGCTCTGCGCGGCCTCGGGCTCCGGCACCACGACGACCTGCTCAATGCGGCCGCTGTCCACGTAGGCCTTCAGGCGCTCGGCTGCCTCGACGGGCTGCGAGCCAAGCGACGGGATGCCGTGGTCGCCGGTGACCGGCATTGCCTCGCGGTACTCGAACACCGGAGCGGCCGAGCCGACCTGGCGCACCGTGTAAACGAGGCGTCCGACCACCTCGAGTGTCGCGTCACCGCCGCAGACGACGAACGCGGTCGGGTCGAGGGCGCGGATCGCTCGCACCACGCGCTCGGGGGGAAGGTCGAAGGCCAGCAGGAGCGTGCGGAAGCCAGCACGCCGCAGGCCCAGCTCGAGCGCCTGCACGTGCAGGGACTCGAGGTCGAGCCGGGGGCTCGAGTCGAACAGCAGGACGCCCTGCGGGCGGCTCGCCGGCGCCACCACGCGCCGTGAGGCGTGCAGCCAGCCAGTGGCCCAGCGCATGGCGAGCTCGCGCTCGGCCTCGCGGCTCTCGCGCTCGTCCGCCTGCTCGAGCGCGGGCAGGAGCACCTCCTCGACGGTGCGCTCCTCCGAGCGGACGGCGAGGCTCTCCTCCATGATGCGGTCGGCGAGCTGCTCGTCGAAGTGGTCGAAGGCGTCGAGCAGGCGGCTCGGCGAGCTCGGCCCTTCGCCGCGCTGCCGGGCCAGCTCGATCGCGGAGGAGATGTTGTGCGTCTCGAGCAGAGCGCGCCGCAGCGACTCCAGCTCGGCCAGGTCGTACTGGCGGTGTCCACCCTGGGTGCGGCGCGGCTTCGGGTAGCCGAAGCGGCGCTCCCAGGAACGCAGCGTGTTGGGGCTCACCCCCAAGAGCTCAGCTGCTGCGTTGGTGCGGATACCGCTCACGTCGCCTCCGTCTCGGGTGAATCGCAGAAGTGCTCCGCCATTACTTTCCACTTCAGGGCCACCTCTTGGGGCGCTCGTGCGGCCTTGCACAACTTTTCGGTATCTGCGCAACCAACTTGAGGGAACTTTCTGCCTTTGATCGAGATGTTGCGCAACTCGTGCAGTCGTTCTTGCACAGGACGCCTGCCCGAAAAGGGGACGTCAGCGACGGCCGAACTCGCTCGGCTCGACCGTGAGCAGCGCCGCGCGCGGGGGGCCGCAGGTGGCGATGCGCGCCGCCATCATGCCGACGCTTTCGGTGGTCGGCGCGAGCAGGCGCAGGGGCATCACGACCGGATCGCACGGTCGCTGGGCGGCCACGCTCGCCTTGCGAACGAGCTGGTCGTCGCCTAGCGGGCTCGTGACCAGGTCCAGCAGGCTCGAGCCGATCAGCGACTTCTCCTTGCCGAAGTAGCGCTCGCCGGCCTCGCTCACCGCGCTGACGCGGAGCTCGTAGTCGAGGATCAGGAAGGCGGCCGACTCGCCCGGCAGCGCGTCGCGGGGGCAGGTGAGGATCAGGCCCATGCCACAGCGGGCGCACACGCGCTTGCGCAGCTCAGGGCGGCCGGGCGGATCCTCGGCCGGGTGCCCGCAGCGCGAGCAGAAACGGATCGGCTTGGGCCGCCCGCCTCCAGCCGGAGTCCACGACCGGTCAATCCGAATCAGAGCCGTCACGCTGGGCGATTGCAACACGTAAGCGCCCGAGCCGCCCGAGGCGCACAGTGAATGCACTGGTTCGGGGCCGAACCTAGTGCGAAATGCGCGCAGGTACCCTTGCGGTGCAAGCTACGAAGGAGTTGGATGGCCGTTCAGCAGGAGCTCTGGGGGTCGGAGACCTCGAAGGCGATCGAGAACTTTCCGGTGTCAGGCGAGCGCGTTCCGGCGCCCGTCGTGCGCTGGCTGGGGCGCATCAAGGCGGAGGCCGCACGGGTCAACGCCGAGCTCGGTCTCCTGGACGAGGACATCGCGGAGCGCGTCGCCCGTGCGGGCGACGAGGTGGCCGCCGGGCAGCACGACGATCAGTTCCCGATCGACGTCTTCCAGACGGGCTCGGGCACCTCGTCGAACATGAACGCCAACGAGGTGATCGCCAACCTCGCCGGCGAAGGCGTCCATCCGAACGACCACGTGAACATGGGCCAGTCGTCGAACGACGTGTTCCCGTCGGCCGTGCATCTGGCCGCCGTGGACTCCACCCAATCTCAGCTTCTTCCGGCGCTGCAACAGCTCGCCACCTCTCTCGCACGTAAGAGCGACGAGTTCGCCGACTTGGTCAAAGCCGGTCGCACTCACATGATGGACGCGGTGCCCGTAACGCTCGGACAGGAGTTCGGCGGTTACGCGGCTCAGATTCAGCTCGGCCACGATCGCATCCGGGACGCGCTCGAGCGGGCGTCGCAGATTCCGCTTGGCGGCACGGCCACGGGGACCGGGCTGAACACCCACCCCGATTTTGCATCGAAGGTCCGCGAGCGGCTGGGGCTTGGCTCGGCGCCGTTGGATCCCTTCGAGGCACAGGCCAATCGGGATGGGCTTGTCGAACTGCACGGCGCTCTGAAGGGCGTCGCCGTGTCGCTCACGAAGATCGCTCAGGATCTGGTGCTCATGGGCTCGGGGCCGCGGACCGGCTTCGCGGAGCTTCAGCTGCCGGAGCTCCAGAAGGGCTCCTCGATCATGCCGGGCAAGGTCAACCCGGTGATCCCCGAGGTGGTGCTTCAGGTGTCCGCCCAGGTGATCGGCAACGACACCGCCGTGAGCGTGGCCGGCACGCAGGGCAACTTCGAGCTGAACGTGCGCGTGCCGATGATCGCCCGCAACGTGTTCGACTCGATCCACCTGCTCACCTCGGCCAGCCGCCTGCTCGCCGAGAAGTGCGTGGACGGGATCGCCCCCAACGAGGAGAACCTGCGCCGCCACGCAGAGTCCACCCCCGCGATCGCGACCGCGCTCAACCCCTTCATCGGCTACGACCTCGGAACCGAGATCGTCAACGAGGCCGTCAGCTCCGCCCGCACGATCCGCGAGGTCGCGCTCGAGAAGGGCGTCGACGAGGAGACGCTCGACAAGGCGCTGGACCTCCACGCGATGGCACGCGGGTCGAAGCCGGCGGAGTAGGCCACCGCAGCCCACTCTTGCTCCCTTTTGCATCACATACGTGTAAAAGGGAGCAAGCGTCGTCCGGCGCGCGGCGCGGGCGAGGCGGCGCGGGCGAAACGGCGCGGGCGCTGGGCCGGCGCTAGCGCGCGCGGGTCAGGTTCTGCGCGCGGCAGGCGTCGAGCGGCGCGCGGCGGTACTTCACGAGCGGCTTGCGGATCGGGCAAGCGCGCGCGGCGACGCCGCCGCCGGTCGAGCTCGCCCGCGTCGCCACCGCCTGCAGCAGGTACGGCACCGGGTCGATCGGCACGGCGTTCCTGCGCAGCTCGAAGTGCAGGTGCGGCCCGGTCGAGTTTCCCGTCGAGCCGACGTAACCGAGGCGTGTTCCGCCGGTTACGCGCTCGCCCACCCAGGTGGTGATCGAGGACAGGTGCGCGTACCAGGTGGTGTAGCCGAGCCGGTGGCGCACCACGACGAGGTTGCCGTAGCCACCCGAGTTCCAGCCGGCGAACTCGGTCACGCCCACGCCCGCCGCGCTCACCTGAGTGCCCGCCTGCACCGGGAAGTCGATTCCCGTGTGGGTGCGCTTCCCTGCGCGCGGGGCGCCGAAGCGGTCGCCGATCCGGCCGGGCACGGGGCGCAGCAGGCGGACCGGGCCATTCGCCACCGGCGTGGTCCCGCGCGCAGGTGAGCTCCGGCGCAGGGCCGCGATCGTCGCCGGGCCGACCACGCCGTCGACGCTCAGTCCCCCGTACGCCGCCTGGAAGTTCTTCACCGCGCTCTTCGTCATCGGACCGAACACCGCGTCGATCGCCCCGGGCGGATAACCGCGGCGGGCGAGGATGTACTGCGTGGCGGCCACGTCCCAGCCGCGATCGCCCAGCTTCATCGTGCGACTTCCGAAGGCCGGGCGACCGCGCTTGCCGAACGCGCGGCGCGTCTGCGGGCCCACGACGCCGTCCACCGCCAGTCCGTGGCGGCGCTGAAAACGCACGATTGCGGCCTTCGTGAGCGGGCCGCGAACCCCATCCACGGTCGCGGTGTAGAGCCCGACTCGCTTCAGCGCAACCTGAACAGCCGCGACCTTAGGTCCGGCAGTTGCTGGGGCGGAAAAGACGAGCACACATCCAAGCGCCAGTGCGATCCCACCGGAAATGATCCGGATGGAGGGCACACCTTCACTCTCGGGATGTCATCCCGAGCCCGCAACCGATGAAAAGGATCCTGCGAGATAACTCGCCGGAACCTGTTCAGACGTTCACTGCCACGTACTTCGTCTCGAGGAACTCCTCGAGGCCCTCGTGGCCTCCCTCGCGGCCGATCCCGGACTGCTTCACGCCTCCGAACGGTGCGCCGGCGTTCGAGACCATGCCCTGGTTCAGGCCGACCATCCC
>DASUQG010000006.1:0-8801 GCA_036280695.1 Thermoleophilaceae bacterium | reverse complement strand
ACGCGACGCGCGTTCATCTCAACCACCGCGACGTGACGTTGATCTGCTTCTCTCGCGCGCCCATCGATCGGCTCATCTCCTACAAGCAGCGGATGGGCTGGCAGTTCCCGTACGTCTCGACCAATGGGACGGAGTTTCCGTTCGACTTCGGGCTCGCTCTCACGCCCGAGCAGGCGCAGCAGATCCCCGAGATCACCGAGATCCTCGACAACCCCCCGGAATGGCTCCAGGACTGGGGGCAGCAGGTCGGAGCCAAGCTCGAGGACGGCCTCCGCGAGAACCCGAGCTTCATCGCGTTCGCGCGCGACAACGGGACCGTCTACCACACCTACACGGTGTCGGCACCCGATCCGTTCGTAGCCCCGTACAACTCGTTCCTGCTCGAACGAACCCCGAAGGCTCCGCCTGGGGAGCCCCGCGCCTGGCGCAAGGACGAGTACCCGGACTGACGGGCTAGGGGGCGGCGTGGATGTCGTCGACCCAGTGGACCTGCTCGGGGTTCGGCTCCACGTCCGGCAGGTCCAGGTTCACGACGATGGCCTCCTGACCGCTGCGCGCGACCACGCAGGAGAGCGGCTCGTCCGTGCTGGCGTTGATCTCCTGGTGCGGCACGAAGGGCGGGACGTAGATGAAGTCGCCGGGCCCGGCCTCGGCCGTGAACTCGAGC
This sequence comes from Thermoleophilaceae bacterium, assembly GCA_036280695.1. Classification (GTDB taxonomy): domain Bacteria; phylum Actinomycetota; class Thermoleophilia; order Solirubrobacterales; family Thermoleophilaceae; genus JACVRW01. The sequence goes on along the minus strand of DASUQG010000006.1, from coordinate 8,134 downwards.
CGCTCGCCCCACCGCATCCGCGCGCGGCCACTCACGACGTAGATCACGCTCTCGAGCGCGCCGTGGTGATGCGCGCCGGTTTTGGCGTCGGGATGGATGTCCACCGTGCCGGCCCAGAGCTTCTCGGCGCCGGCGCTCGCGGCTGTGATCGCCGCGGCCCGGTTCATGCCGGGTGTCTGCGGCGTGTTCACGTCGAGCTCGTCGGCATGCACCACGCGAACCCCGTTGAGCCGCCAATCGGATCGCTCTGACTCGGCAGCCATGGGCGAATTATGGCGCGCGTCGAGCGCAGCCGCTAGCGGCGCGACCAAGCGTCTGGCGCCTCGGTCAGGCGCTGTGCCCGGGCGGGCAGGCGGCCGGCCACCACGTCGGCCAGCGTGACCTCGTCGACAACGCTGCGCAGGCTCGCGCGCACGGCTATCCAGGTGGTCCGGAGGTGCTCGGCGGCGCCGTCGTAGGTGAGGTCCTCGGGCGCCTCGCCGCGCACGGACGCCAGCGGGCCGTCCACGGCCCGGATCACCTCGCCCACGGTGATCTTGTCGGGCGTCCGCGCCAGCCAGTAGCCGCCCTCCGCTCCGCGCTGGGAGCGCACGATGCCCGCGTGGCGAAGGTCGATCAGGATGTTCTCGAGGAACTTCAGCGGGATGTCCTGCGCCTGCGCCAGCCGCTCGCCCTTGACCGGGCCCTCGCCGGCCACCGCCAGCTCCAGCAGCGCCCGCACCGCGTAATCGCTCTTGGCCGAGACCTTCACCGGGGCCATTCTGACGATACGCTCGCGCCGTGGACGTGGATGCAATCAAGGAACGCACTCGCCAGATCTGGGGACTCGGCGACTACGGCGCCCTCTCGGAGGCGCTGCGGCCCGCCGCCGAGGCCCTGGCCGACGCCTGCGCGGTCTCGGCCGGCCAGGAGGTGCTCGACGTGGCCGCCGGCGACGGCAACTTCGCGCTTGCGTGCGCGCGCGAGGGCGCCAGCGTGGTGGCGTCGGACCTCTCGCCCGGCATGGTCGAGCGCGGGCGCGCCCGCGCGCAGGCCGAGGGCTACGACATCGAGTGGGTCGAGGCCGACGCCGAGGCGCTCCCGTTCGAGGACGCCAGCTTCGACTGCGTCGGCTCCGTGTTCGGCGCCATGATCGCGCCGCGCCCGCGGGTCGTCGCCGAGGAGCTGTTCCGCGTCGTGCGGCCGGGCGGCACCGTCGGGATGACGGCCTGGACGAAGGAGGGCTTCACAGCCGAACTGTTCGCGCTCGGCCGCAGCTACGCGCCGCCCTCGGACCAGCCGCTGTCGGACGAGTGGTCGATCGAGGAGAACGTGCGCGAGCGCTTCGATGGCCTCGCGGCCCGCTTCGAGCTCGAGCGCCGAACGATCGCGTGGGAGGCGGAGTCGCCGGAGGCGCTGGTGGCGATGCTCGGCACGTCCGCGCCGCCGTGGGTCGCGGCGAAGCAGAACCTGCCGCCGGAGCGCTGGGAATCGCTGGTGTCCGAGGCGCTTGCACTCGCCCAGCGCTGGGCCGGTGACGAACGCCCGATCCGGCTCGAGAGCGACTACGCCCTGATCGTGGCCCGCAAGCGCGGGTGACCGCCCGCCTGCTGCTCGAGTACGACGGCTCGGACTTCGGTGGCTGGGCCCGCCAGCCGGGCGTCCGCACGGTCCAGGAGACCCTCGAGGACGCGCTTGCGACGGTGCTCCGCCGGGAGGTGACCCTCACGGTTGCGGGCCGCACCGACCGCGGCGTGCACGCGCGCGGGCAGGTGGCGAGCCACGAGCACGACCCGGCGCCGCTCCGCAACCTGAACGCGCTGCTGCCGCCGGACCTGGCCGTGCTCGCCAGCGAGCCCGCCCCCGATGGCTTCGACGCTCGCCGCGACGCCCGCTCGCGCACCTACCGCTACCGGCTCCACACCCGCAGCGCGCCGAGCCCGTTCGAGCAGCGGCGCGCGCTCTGGTGGCCGCGCCCGCTCGACCGCGAGGCGCTCGACGCCTGCGCGGCCGCGCTCGTCGGCAGCCACGACTTCACCGCCTTCACGCCCACGGAGACCGATCACGTGCGCTTCCAGCGCGATGTCTTCCGCGCCGAGTGGGTCCAGGAGTCGGAGCACGTGCTCGCGTTCTGGATCGAGGCCGACACGTTCATGCGTCACATGGTCCGGGTGCTGGTCGGCACGATGCTGGAGGGGGTCAGTCCGGATCGCTTCGCCGAGCTGCTCGCGGGCCGCCCGCGCTCGGATGCGGGGGCGACGGCGCCGCCGCACGGGCTCTACCTGGAGAGCGTCGCCTACTCTTGAACCGCCGCAAATGAGAGTGCTGCTCACAAACGACGACGGCATCACCGCCACCGGGCTGAACGTGATGAGACGTGCCCTCCTCGAGCTCCCGGACGTGGACCTCGAGGTGATCGCGCCGGGCTCGAACCGCAGCGCAACCGGGCGCGCGGTCACGCTCCGCGACCCGATCTGGGTCGAGGAGATCGAGTTCGGCGACGGCACGACGGGCTTTGCCACCGACGGCACGCCGGTGGACTGCGTGCGCTTCGCCTCGCTCGGGCTGATCGACTCCCCGCCCGAGCTGATCGTGTCCGGGATCAACCACGGCGCGAACCTCGGCGACGACATCACCTACTCCGGGACCGTGGCCGCCGCGCTCGAGGGAATCATGCTCGGCATCCCGGCGCTCGCCGTCTCGCTCGCCGGCGGGCGCGACTTCGAGCCGCTGGCGAAGTTCGTGGCCCGGATCGTGGACGAGCTCGACGAGGTGCCCATGCCCGAGGGAACGCTGCTGAACGTGAACGGCCCCGCCGGTGACGTGAGGGGCGCGTGCGCCTGCCGGCTCGGCAAGCGCGTCTACAACGACAAGATGGAGCTCACCGAGGAGGAGGCGGGCGGCCGGCGCCGCTACCGGCTCTACGGCCAGGAGCCCGGCTACGAACACGAGGACGGCACGGACTTCGCGGCCATCGCCGAGGGCCTGATCGCGGTCACGCCGCTCCATTTCGATCTCACCGACCAGGCCGGTGTGGAGGAGCTCGCGGGCTTCGACCTCGACCGTCTTCTGCGCCCGGCCACAGAGGCCGTTGAGTAAGGCCGTCGACGCCGCGGCGCGGGCCGAGGAGCTGCGGCGTCAGCTCGAGTACCACGGCCACCGCTACTACGTCCTCGACGACCCGGAGATCTCGGACCCGGACTACGACGCGCTGCTGAACGAGCTGCGCGCGCTCGAGGAGGAGCACGAGGAGCTGCGCACGCCGGACTCGCCGACGCAGAGGGTCGGCGGCCAGCCGCTCGACAAGTTCCAGGAGGTGCCGCACCTCCAGCCGATGCTCTCGCTCGCCAACGCGCGCAACCGCGAGGAGCTGGAGGCCTGGGTGCTGCGCAGCGAGCGCTATCTCGCGCGTCAGGGGGTGGAGATGGGCGACGTTCACTTCGTGACGGAGCCGAAGATCGACGGGCTCGCCATCTCGCTCGTCTACGAGAACGGCGTGCTGGTGCGCGGCGCCACGCGCGGGAACGGCGAGGTGGGCGAGGAGGTCACGCAGAACCTCCGCACGATCGGCGCGATTCCGCTGCGCGTGGAGGGCGCGCCGCCGCTGCTCGAGGTGCGCGGCGAGATCTACATGCCGCTGTCCGCGTTCGCACGCCTCAACGAGCAGCGCGCGGCCGCGGGCGAGCCGACCTTCATGAACCCGCGCAACTCCGCCGCCGGCTCGATCCGCCAGCTCGACCCGGCGCTGGCCGCCTCGCGGCCGCTGTCGATGTGGTGCTACGGGATCGGGGAGGTGGAGGGCCTCGAGTTCGACACGCATCACGAGTGGCTCGAGTGGCTGCGCGAGCACGGCTTCCGCGTGAACCGGGACGTGGAGGTGCGCGACACGCTCGAGCAGGTGGTGGCGGCCTGCGAGGAGTGGCAGGAGCGGCGCGACCGGCTCGACTTCGAGATCGACGGCGTGGTCGTGAAGGTGGACGAGCTCGAGCTGCAGCGCCAGCTGGGAGTGGTGGGCCGCGAGCCGCGCGGAGCGATCGCCTGGAAGTTCCCGCCGACCACGGCAACGACCAAGCTGGAGCAGGTGGCCTGGAACGTGGGCCGCACGGGGCACATGGTCCCGTTCGCGGTGCTGGACCCAGTGCAGGTGTCGGGCGTGATCGTGAAGCTCGCGACGCTCCACAACGAGGAGGACCTGCTCCGCAAGGACGTGCGGCCCGGCGACGAGGTGATCGTGATGCGGGCGGGCGACGTGATCCCGCAGGTGGTGTCACCGACCGCCAAAGCGCAGCGCTCGAAGTCCCGAAACGCGCCGCCCTCGGCGCCCGAGCGCTGCCCGGCGTGTGACACGCCAACCATCAAGCCAGAGGGAAGTGTCTGGACGATCTGCCCGAATAGAGCGGGCTGTCCTGGACAGGTCTTCCAGGCGGTGAAGCATTTCGTGGGGGCGATGGACATCGACGGCCTGGGCGAGGAAAACGTTCGTCGCTTCCTGTCCGAGGGGTTGATCACGGACGCCGCTGACCTGTACTCGCTGACGACCGACGAACTCTCACAACTCGAAGGCTTCGGTGAAATCTCGGCGAACAACCTGGTTCAGTCACTCGAAGCATCGAAAGAACAGCCCTTCGAGCGAGTGCTCTATGGCCTCGGGATTCCGGGTGTGGGTTACGTCAATGCACGGAACCTCGCACGCAGCCTTCGGTCGATGGATGAGTTGATGAGGGCGGATGAAGCCAAGCTGGTCGAGGTCGAGGGCATCGGGCCGATCATGGCCCGCACAATCGAGGAGACGCTCGCCGAGGACCGGACCCGGGAGCTGATCCAGCGCTTCAGGGACTACGGGCTGAAGATGGAGGAGGAGGGCCCCGCCGCGCCGGTCGAGGGGCCGCTCGTGGGCAAGACGCTCGTGCTCACGGGCACCCTGCCGAACCTCACACGCGAGGACGCGACCCAGCGGGTGGAGGCCGCCGGGGGGAAGGTCACGGGCTCGGTCTCGAAGAAGACCGACTACGTCGTGGCGGGGGCGGATCCCGGCACGAAGCTGACGAAGGCGCAGGAGCTCGGCACCGAGATCCTCGACGAGGACGGCCTCTTGGCGCTCCTCGATTGACGCCAGCTTTGGTTTTCGGAGAGACGGCGGCGGGGATCAGTCAAGTGTGTACGTGCTCGAACTCGCCTGCTTCCGCGCGCAGCCGCAGCACGCCGCTGCTCTGACCCGCCGCGGAGGTCCGCTGACCCGGGCGCTCAGGCGTCGCTTCCCGGGCCTGCGCCGGCTCGTGCTGACGAGGATCGGCGACGGGCGCTGGCTCCACATCGGGTTCTGGGACAACCGCGAGGCCGCCGAGGCAGCCGCGAACGAGATGTTCGACCTGCCCGAGATGTCGGACTGGCTCGCCCAGGTCGACGAGTTCTCGGAAGCCGCCTAGCCGAACGCGGCGATCGCCTGGAGCATCCGGTCCTGGAGGCGGCGCGCGCCCGGGGGGTACACGCCGTTCATCAGGATCGAATAGGCGTAGTTGTCGCCGCTCCGGGCCTCGCAGTACCCCGACAGCGCGCTGACGTTGGAGAGCGTGCCGGTCTTCCCGACGCAGCGCCGATGCGCCGCCCCTCGCCGCATGCGGTCGAAGAGCGTGCCATCGCCGCCCGCGATCGGCAGCGAGCCGACGAACGGGTCGTGGTCGTCGCTGCGGTAGATCGCGCTCAGGAGCCGCACGACGCTGCGGGGCGAGGCGCGGTTGCCGCGCGCGAGGCCCGAGCCGTCCACGAGGGTGGCGCGTGCCCCGAGCCCGCGCGCGTGCGCGGCGGCGATCCGCGCCCCCGCGGCAGTGGTGCCGACTCCGCCCGCAAGGGACGCGAGGTCCTTCAGCAGCATCTCGGCGAAGAAGTTGTCCGACGGCTTGTTAGTGAGCCGGATGAGACGCTCCGTGGGCGGCGACTCGACGGTCGCCAGCACGCGGGCGTCGACGGGCGTGACGCCGGCTCGCGGCCTCAGCCGCACCGGCACACCGGTCGCCTCGAGGGCGTCGTCGAGCCGGGCCGCGGCGAATGCCGGCGGGTTCGCCTGGAAGCCGCGGCCGCCCTCGGTGAATAGCCCGCGGTTGTAGGACAGCGCGCTGAGTGGCCCGACCCACGGCGAGACGCCGTAGCCCGAGTCCGGGCCGCCGCGCAGCGAGTCGAAGGCGGACTCGTCCCCGTAGACCCGGCCGGTGACCCGCTGGATGCCGGCTGCCTCGAGCAGCGTCGCGAGGTCCTGTACCGTCGCGCCGCCGCCGTAGGAGCGCCTCGTGAAGCGGCGGCTGCCGAAGGTGGGGTCACCGCCCCCGCGCAGGTAGAGGCTCCCGCGCAGCACGCCCTCGGCGTCGACCTCGCTGTTGGTGAGCACATCGGTGAAGAGCTTGCCCTCCACCCCGAGGCGCGCCAGCGCCGCCGTGGTGGTGAACAGCTTGGTGTTCGAGGCCAGGATGCGGGGAGTGCGCTGGCGCCAGCGAAAGACGGCGTGAGGCCTGTCGCCGCTCACCTCGACCACGTATGCCCCGGAATACGGGCCCGCGGCCCGCATGTAGCGGGTCAGGCGCTTGACCATGGCGGGCTCGTCCTGGGCCGCCGCGGCGGCGGGCAGCAGGGCGAGCACGGCTGTCACGAGCAGGGCGAGACGGCGCATCAGAGGCGAAGAACACGCTAGCGGGGCGGCCGGTGCGCCCTTTTGCGCCCGCCGGAGCGCCCTTTTGCGCCATACTCGTGGCGGATGGGCGAGGTAGTCCGGCTACAGAAGCCGTCTCAGAAGGACCGCAAGACCGCCGGCAAGCCGAAGCGCCGCAGGCCGCGGCGCTCGCGCACCGCTCTGGTGCTGGGCGGGGGCGGCTTCACCGGCGGCGTCTACGAGATCGGCGCCCTGCGGGCGCTCGACCTGCTGGCGGTGAACCGGACCGTCAACCAGTTCGACGTGTACGTCGGCACGAGCGCCGGCTCCTTCGTGGCCTCCCTGGCCGCCAACGGCGTGACCCCCGAGGAGATGATGCGGGTGGTCAACCAGCAGGTGCCGACCCCGTTCAAGGATGTGGACCGCAGCACGCTGATGCGGCCCAACGCGCTCGAGTTCGCCCAGAGCATGGCGCTGATGCCGCTGAAGATGCTCGGGCTCGCCCGCAACTTCGTGGGGCAGATCCGCTCGACGTCGCTGATCGACCTCGCCGTGGGCGTGGCCGAGGCGCTTCCGTCCGGGCTCTACGACGGCCGCGGGATCCAGGAGTACCTCGAGTCCGTGCTCGGGGACCCCGACCGGGCCAACGACTTTCGCCTGCTCGACAACGAGCTCTTCCTCACGGCAACGGATCTCGACACCTGCGAGCGAATCGTGCTCGGCGGCCCCGAGTGGGACGACGTGCCGATCTCGAAAGCCGTGGCGGCATCGACGGCGCTGCCCATGGTCTACAAGCCGGTGGAGATCAAGGGGCGCCACCTGGTGGACGGCGGCCTGCGCTCGACCACGAACGTGGACCTCGCCGTGGAGGCGGGCGCCAAGTTCGTGATCGTGGTGAACCCGCTGGTGCCGTACGTGAACGACTTCCAGAAGGTGATCCCGACAATGCTCGGCAGCCGCGTGCGCCGCGTCGCGGACATGGGCTTCCCGCAGATCGGCTACCAGGCCTTCAAGCTGCTCGCGCACCAGCGCCTGCACGAGGCCGTCGGCCACTGGAAGGAGAAGTACCCGGGCGTCGACATCATCCTGATCGAGCCCGACCCGAACGACGAGCTGATGTTCGAGACGAACATCCTCAACTTCACCCGTCGCGTGGAGATTGCGCGCCACGGCTTCGAATCGGTGACCCTGAAGCTGGCCGAGGACTACGACCAGCTGAAGGCCACCTGCGCGAAGCACGGCATCGACATCTCCGCCACGCGAGTGCGCAAGGTCGTAAAGAAGTTCGACGAGGAGCGCGAAAAGACCGCCGCCTGGCGCCGCATCCTCGAGCAGACGACCGGCGCGCTGCTGCGCCAGTCCGAGCAGGCCTAGGCGCCAAGCGCCCGGACCAGGTTGGTCAGCGTCGCGTACGGCGAGTGGACGACCTGGCACCAGGTCAGGCGCAGTACCCGAAGCCCTGCGCCCTGGAGCTCGGCGTCCCGCTGACGGTCCCGCTGACGGTCCCGCTCGAAC
>DASUQG010000005.1:0-4153 GCA_036280695.1 Thermoleophilaceae bacterium | reverse complement strand
GCCGATCGGCGTGATCCCGATCGACTCGATCTTCTCGCCGGTGAAGCGCGTGGCGTACTCCGTGGACGCCGCCCGCGTCGGCCAGAAGACCGACTACGACAAGCTCACGATGGACATCGAGACCGACGGGTCGCTCGACCCCCAGGCCGCGCTGCGTGAGGCCGCCGAGATCCTGATCAAGTACCTGGCGATCTTCACCGACGCCGACCGCGTGGAGGCCCTGCGTGACCAGGGCGCCGCGCTGGTGGCCGGTGCGGACGGCATGGGCGACGGGGCCGGCGCGTCCGCGGGCGGGATGGACGACATCCTGATCGAGGAGCTCGAGCTCGGCGTCCGCTCGTACAACTGCCTGAAGCGCGCCGGCATCCAGACGGTCGGCGACCTCGTGCAGAAGTCCGAGTCGGAGCTGGCGGCGATCCCTAACTTCGGCCGTAAGTCGATCGAGGAGGTCAAGGAGACCCTCGACGCTCGCGGTCTGGGGCTGCGAGCGGGCTGATGAGGCACGGCAAGCAGCGCGGCAAACTCTCGCGCGACGCCGCTCACCGGAAGTCGCTGTTCATGAACCTGTGCCGCGAAGTGATCGACCACGAGCGGATCCAGACCACCGAGGCGAAGGCCAAGGCGGTAAAGCCCGAGCTGGAGAGGCTGATCACGCTTGCAAAGAAGGGCGACCACCACTCGCGTCGCCTCGCCATGGCCCGGCTCGGCCAGGACAAGTTCGTGGTCTACAAGCTGTTCGAGGAGATCGCGCCCCGCTACGCCGACCGCGCCGGCGGCTACACCCGCATCCTGAAGCTGGGACCGAGGAAGTCCGACTCCACGGAGATGGTCTTCCTCGAGCTGGTCTGACCGGCTCAGCCGCTTTGGATCTAGCTCGCCGCGAAGCGGCGCAGCGCCTCGCGGCCGCCGCTCGGGATCGGCGTGCCGTGCGCGAGCAGTAGCACGTCGAAGTCGAGCCGCTCGGCGAGCTCGCCGAGACCACGCTTCAGGTCCGCCTTGTCCTGCTCCGGGTCGTCCATGTACTGGTCGGGCACGAAGTGCAGGTCCTCCCCGTACCGGATCGCCCCGTCTGCCACGGCGAGCGCGTTGACCGCTGGGATGTGAAGTGCGGTCTCGTCGGGGCTGAGGCCGCCGACCTCGTACGGCGTGACCGCGCCGCCGGCGAGCGGCTCGCCGAAGTCGTAGGGCTCGATCGGCGTGTCGTCGTCGAAGTCGTGCATGCCGGTGCGCGGGGCGCGCACCGCGGCGGCGAAGCGGTCGCGCGCCTCGAGACAGTCGCGCACGTGGTGGCGGCAGGACAGGAGGATGTGTTGCACGCCGTCGACCTCGTCGGGAACGGCGATCGGGTCGAGCAGTGTGCGCAGCTCCGGAAGCCAGTAGGAGCTGACGGGAACACCGAGGTTCGGATGGGTGGCGGTCCAGTGCCGGATGCCGGGGGCGATCTCTTCCATCGAGCCATTCTGCAACAAATCCTGCAACTTGCAGGATTTTCGCCTGATAGAACGACGGGCGTCCTAACGCCGAGTCGCCGCCACCCCAGGGTGCGGCGAGCGGGGGAACCGATGCGGCCTCTGGCCGCTGGGGCGAATCACCCGGGCTGCGTGCCCGGGGGTAGCGCATAGCGCGAGCCCGTCAGCTCACCTCGCAGGCGGAACCCGACAGAAGGTTTTCAACGACGTGCACAGGAATGTCGTGGTGGCCGTGGCCATGCTCGCCCTTGCCGGGGGGATCGTTGCCGTGCCCGTGCAGCTCGCCGGAGCGGAGACGCGCGCGAGCGCGTCGAGCGTACGAGGAGACATCCGCGCGCTGCAGCGCAAGGTCGGCGTGGCCGCCGACGGCATCTTCGGGCCCGCCACCGAGCGCGCCCTGAAGCGCTGGCAGCGCCGCCACGGCCTCGTGGCCGACGGCATCGCCGGTCCGCAGACGCGCGCCGCGATGGGCCTCGGCGCGGGTCCGATCCTCAAGCGCAGGCGAGCCTCCGCCCGCGACGGGAGCACGCACCGTGGCGGAAGCGGCGTCAGGTCGCTCCAGCGCAGGATCGGCGTGCCGGCCGACGGCGTTTTCGGTCCCGCCACCGAGGCGGCCCTGAAGCGCTGGCAGGCGGCCCACGGCCTGGTGCCCGATGGCGTCGCCGGCCCGCGGACGCGCGAGAAGCTCGGCCTCGGCCCGGGGCCGGTGTTGAAGCGGGGCGGCGGAGGCTCCGGCGGACGGCGCGCCGGGCGCGTCCAGCGCATCGTGCGGGCGGCGAACCGCATCGCACGCGCGCCGTACAAATACGGCGGCGGTCACGGGACCTACCACGACAGCGGCTACGACTGCTCCGGCTCGATCTCGTACGCGTTGCACTTCGCGGGCCTGCTGCGGACCCCGCTCGACTCGAGTGGCTTCATGAGCTACGGCCTCCCCGGCCGCGGCAGGCACGTGACGATCTACGCCAACTCGGGTCACGCGTTCATGACGGTCGACGGCCGCCGCTTCGACACCAGCGCGATCCGCGAGACGGGCTCGCGCTGGACGAGCACACGGCGCTCGTCCTCCGGCTACGTAGTGCGCCACCCGCCGGGCCTCTAGGCTGGCGGCCTGCCTGCGGCGGTCACTGCGAACCAGGTGCCGCCGAACTCCACGATGTCGTTGCAGAGCACCTGGCCGCGCGGGTCGTGCTCGTAGAAGTAGAGCGGCTGGCCCCGGTAGGTCACCTGGCGACGGCTGCCGCGCCGGATCGTGCCGAGCAGTCCGCGCCTCACGCCTTCGCCTGCGCGGGGGCGCGCCTTCGCGAAGAAGGGCGGCCAGGCCACGGCGCAGTCGCCATGGCAGCGGCTCCGCGCCTGGGCGCCGCTTTCGTCGCGCGTGAACGTGTACACGGCTCGGTTGCTGCCGCTGAAGAGGACCGGGCCGAGCTGCGAGTCGCGCAGCGTCAGGAGCGGGCCGCGCACCGCCGAAGCGGTTGGCTCCTGGGCGGGGGCCACCTCCGGCTCGGCCTTGGCCGCCATCGACGGCTTCGTCGAATCGTCGTCGCCGCATCCGGCCAGCAGGGCCGCGATGGCGAGGCTTGTGATCAGGGGGAGAATCCGTGTCATCAGTCTCCTGTACGACTCCATAGGCAAGCGTTACACGTCCGTGCGGCGAGGGGACCCCCGCATCGGCGCCAGGATTCGCGCGGCGCTCGGCGACGCCCGAAGCGTGGTGAACGTGGGCGCCGGCACCGGCGCCTACGAGCCCCCCGACCTCGAGGTCACGGCCGTAGAGCCCTCCGAGGTGATGATCGCCCAGCGCCCGGAGGGCGCGGCGCCGGTGGTGCGCGCGTTCGCGGAGGAGTTGCCGTTCGAGGACGCCAGCTTCGACGCCGCCATGGTCGTGCTAAGCGACCACCACTGGCGCGACCACGAGCGCGGCCTGTCGGAGCTTCGCCGGGTGGCCCGCCGGGTAGTCCTCTTCACCTGGGAGCCGGCCAGCGCGCTCGAGACCTGGGTCGTGCGCGACTACTTCCCCTGCTTCGTGGAGCTGATCCCCGACGGCTACCGGCTCGCGATGACGATCGAGCGGCTCGGCGGTGGGAGGGAGGAGGTCGTGCCGATCCCGCACGACTGCCTCGACGGCTTCTTCCATGCCTACTGGCGCCGCCCGGAGGCCTACCTCGACCCGGAGGTGCGCGCCGGGATCTCGGCCTTCGCCCTGATGGACCAGCGCTGCGTGAGGGAAGGCCTCGCCCGCCTGGAGCGTGACCTCGCCTCGGGCGAGTGGGCGCGCCGCAACGCGGAGCTGCTCGAGCTCGACGAGCTCGACGGCGGCTACCGGCTGGTGGTGCACGAGCACTGAGGGAACCCGGCCGTCCTGCCTAGCCGGGTTAGAGCCCCGGTAGAACAGGACGGTCGCCCAGAGGGACGCTCGCCGCCATTCTCCACAAAGCCGGTCGACTTTTGCTACTTTGCTCGCTCTGTAAAGTCGATTGACAAGGTGGACAATGTGAGGACCCGTAAGCGATTGCTCGCCCCGCTCCTGGCTGCCGTGGCCGTGCTGGTGGTGGCGAGTGGCTGCGGCGGCTCGTCGACCGACTCGGCGTCGGCGGGCGAGGAGGGCGGCGGCAAGCTGACGCTCGTCGCCTACTCCACGCCCGAGGAGGCGTACAAGGAGCTGATCCCGGCCTTCAACAAGA
>DASUQG010000004.1:0-4628 GCA_036280695.1 Thermoleophilaceae bacterium | reverse complement strand
TCCGTACAAGACGCTCGGCGTCGACAAGAAGGCCTCCGACGAGGAGATCAAGAAGGCCTACCGCAAGCTGGCGCGCAAGTACCACCCGGACACGAACCAGGGCGACAAGGCGGCGGAGGAGCGCTTCAAGGAGGTCCAGGCGGCGTACGCGATCCTCTCGGATCCCGACAAGCGCAAGGCCTACGACTCCGGTGGCGGCGTCTTCGGCGGCGGCTTCCCAGGGGGTGGGTTCGGCGGCGGCGGGGGAACCGCGGGCGGCTTCGGCGGCTTCGGCGACATCCTCTCCGACCTGTTCGGGGGGGCCGCATCCGGGCGGGCGCCACGGCCGGAGCGCGGGCGCGACCTGGAAACCGACGTGCACGTGTCGTTCGAGCAGGCGATGGAGGGCGGCCAGGTCTCCGTGACCGTGCCGCTTGCGGCTCCCTGCCCCACCTGCCGCGGCACCGGTGCGAAGCCCGGCACGTCGCCGACCGTCTGCACCCGCTGCCAGGGGCGCGGCGTCGAGGCGGAGTCGCAGGGACTGTTCTCGATCTCCCAGCCGTGCCGCCAGTGCCACGGCACCGGCACCGAGATCAAGGACCCGTGTCCCACCTGTCACGGCTCGGGCCAGACGCGCCAGGTGAAGCGCTACGCCGTGAACATTCCCGCCGGCGTGCGCGACGGCTCGAGGGTGCGCCTCAAGGGCAAGGGCGAGGCCGGGCCGCGAGGTGGCCCGCCGGGCGACGTGTACGTGGTCACGCGCGTGGCCGAGTCGCCGATCTTCAAGCGCAGGGGTGACAACCTCGAGGTGGAGGTGCCGATCACGATCCCGGAGGCGATCCGCGGAGCCACGATCGAGGTGCCGACGCTCAGCGCCAGCAAGCGCATCCGCGTGCCCCCCGGCACCCAGCACGGCACCGTCCAGCGCCTGCGCGGCGAGGGGCCGCCGAAGCTCGGTGGCCGCGGCCGCGGAGACATGCACTACCGGCTTCTGATCGACGTGCCGAACTCGCTGTCGAAGGAGCAGGCCGAGGTCGTGGACGAGCTGGCGACCGTGATCGACGGCAACCCGCGCGAGGGTCTGCTGTCGCGCAGGAGGTGAGCGATCGGATGGCCGATACCCCGGACAGCACCCGCGGCGTGTACATGATCTCGGTGGCCGCCGAGCTCGCGGGGATGCACCCGCAGACGCTCCGCATCTACGAGACGCGCGGGCTCATCACCCCGAAGCGCTCGCCCAAGAACACGCGGCTGTACTCGCAGGACGACGTGGAGCGCCTGCGCCGCATCCAGGAGCTCACCGGGGAGCTCGGGATGAACCTCGCCGGCGTGGAGCGGGTGTTCGAGCTCGAGGAGGAGATCGAGCGGATGCGTCGCCGGATGCGCAACCTCGAGCGCCAGGCCGAGCGGGTGCGCGACGAGCTCAGGGGGGAACTCGAGCGGGTGCGCCGCTCGCTGAAGCACGAGCTGGTCCTGTACGAGCCGCCGTCGCAGGCCCTCATGCCGCGCAAGGCCGGAGAGCGCAGCGTGCGCATCCCGGTCCGCCGTCCGGGATAGCGTCGCTAACGCGGAGGGCTGCGCCGTCTACGTGGGGGCCTACCCGACCTTCAGCGGCGGGCGCACCGAGATCGTCGTCGAGCTCCGGCAGCGCGACGCAGCCGGCTAGCCCGTCCCGGCGATCTGCGCCTTCAGCGCATCGACCGCGCGGCTGCGCTCTGCGGAGCGGGCGCGCTGTTCGATCGCGTATGCCCTGTGCCAGAGCAGCGTCGCGCGGCGGCCGGCCACGAGCGCGCGGGCGTTCGCGAGTCTTCGAAGCAGGCGCTTCTTCACGCGGGCCGAGCGCGCCGGGTTCGCGAAGGCCGCGCGAGCCGCCTGCAACCGCCCTCGTCCCTCGCGGAGCTTCACGCGTGCGATCCGCGCCTGGTTCGACTCGACCGATGCCAGGGTCTCGTAGAGCTGGACGAGTCGCTCGTTCTCGCGCTGCTCGCGGCGCCACGCCATCAGCTGGTCCCAGTCCGTGGCGACCCGTCTCACCGCGGCGAACGACGCACGCCGTGTGGCGGGGGCGTCCGGCGTGTCGTCGATGTGCACCAGGCCCTCGCTCGCGTACGCGCCCTCGAGGTTGTCGCGCAGCGTCACGAAGACCTGTTCGGCGCCGGCCTCCCCGAGCCCCACGAGCGACTGCGTCAGGTAGGCAGCCTGAGCCGGGTCTCCGCCGGTGAACGCCGGATCGGTCTGGTAGGCGGGGTCCGCCGCGTAGCCGTGCTCGGTGACCCACAGCGGGCCCTTGAAGCCACGCGCGCCGAGCCACGCTCGGAACTCTCGATAGCGGTTCACCACGAGGTCGACCGGTCCGCGCAGGTGCACGTTGGCGACGTCGAACTTGTGGATCGCGTCGGCGCCGGGCGTGGCGAAGACGCGCTCGAGCCACGCCGGGTCGCGCGGTCGCTGGAGGCCGCCGAACACGATCCGCGCATCCGGCACGCGCGACTTGATCTCGTCGTGGGCCGCGCTCAGCATGGCCGCGTACTGCTCGGGCGTGCCGTCGAAGGCCCACGCGGCGTCCGGCTCGTTGAGGATCTCCCAGTCGCGGACCGTGTCCTCCGCGTGCTCGGCCACCTCGCCCGCCATGCGACCGAACCCGGCCGGATCGCCCGGCTCGCCCAGCAGGAGCCCGAGCACCTTCAGGTGGTGGTCGCGCGCCAGCTCCAGCACCTCGTCGAGGCGGGCCCAGTCGGGCTCGTCGCGCTCGCTGCCGTCCGGCTTCTTGAAGATCGCGCTCAACTCCACGTCCACGCGGATGTACTCGGCTCCGACGGCCTCCGACTCGTCGAAGATGCGCTCCTTCAACGCCTCCTGGGTGCAACACGTATGCACCATCGCGTGTGCCGAGATCGGGGCCGCTTGCGCCGGGGCGGCTAGAAGCGCCAGGAGCACCAGTACAGCAAGGAGCAAATTAACGTGAAGAACTCGCACAACTACCGCTCCAGGGTGTACAAGATCGCGCGATGACCCATAACGGGGACGCTGCCGTGCGCCTCGACGGAGCTCGCAAGACGTACGGCGAGGTCGTCGCGGTGGACAGAGTCGACCTGGACATCCTGGAGGACGAGTTCTTCACGTTCCTTGGTCCGTCCGGGTCGGGGAAAACGACGTGCCTGCGCATGATCGCGGGCTTCGAGCGTCCTGACGAGGGAAGGGTCGAGCTGGGGGGACGCGACGTCACCGACCTGCCTCCCTACGAGCGCGACGTCAACACCGTCTTTCAGGACTACGCCCTATTTCCCCATATGACGGTGGGCGAGAACGTGGAATACGGGCTCCGGATCGCCAAGGTGGGCAAGGAGGAGCGCCGCCGGCGGGCCACGGAGGCGCTCGAAATGGTGCGTCTGTCGGGCTACGAGAAGCGCAGCCCGCGCCAGCTCTCGGGCGGCCAGCGCCAGCGCGTGGCACTGGCCCGCGCGCTCGTGAAGCGCCCGCGCGTGCTCCTGCTCGACGAGCCGCTCGGGGCGCTCGACCTGAAGCTGCGCCAGCAGATGCAACACGAGCTGCGCATGATCCAGGGCGAGGTCGGCATCACCTTCGTATACGTCACACACGACCAGGAAGAGGCGCTAACGATGAGCGACCGCCTGGCGGTCTTCGCGGACGGGCGCATCGAGCAGGTGGGCCCGCCCGCCGAGGTCTACGAGCATCCGGCGAACGAGTTCGTCGCGGGCTTCGTGGGCGTGTCGAACATCGTCGAGCGCGACGGCCGGCGTTTCACGATCCGCCCCGAGAAGGTGCGGATCCTGGACGAGTCGGAGTCCGTGAACGGGCTGCGCGTCGAGGAGGGACGCATCCGCGACGTCTCGTACGTGGGGATGGTCACCCGCTTCGTGGTCGAGCTGGACGAGGGCGGCGAGCTGCAGGTCGTCCGCCAGAACCTCGAGATGTCCTCTCAGGAGGCGCTCGAGCAGAGGGGTCGCCGCGTGCGCGTCGGCTGGCATGGCGATCACGCCTATGCGATCCCGGACTCGCAGGAAGAGATCCCAGAGGAGGGACGACAGTGAAATTGAGATGGTGGAGTGCGCTGGCCGTGCTCACCCTCGCGCTGGCCGCGCTCACTGCGGCCGGCTGCGGTGACGACGACGATGACGGTGGAGGCGGGGGCGGGGGCGGCGGAGACGAGAGCGCTGCCCTGAAGAAGGTCGGCAAGGGCGAGGGCGAGGTCAACCTGATCGCCTGGGCCGGCTACGTGGAGGACGGGTCCACCGACCCGAAGGTCGACTGGGTGTCCGACTTCGAGAAGCAGACCGGCTGCCAGGTCAACGTGAAGATCGGCAACACGTCGGACGAGATGGTCACGCTGATGCGGACCGGCAAGTACGACGGCGTGTCGGCATCGGGTGACGCCACCCTGCGCCTGATCGCCGGCGGCGACGTCGACCCGGTCAACACCGACCTGAGCCCCAACTACGCCGATGTCTTCGAGGGGCTGAAGGACCAGCCGCACAACACCGTCGACGGCGTCAATTACGGCGTCCCGCACGGCCGCGGCGCGAACCTCCTGATGTTCAACAAGGACGTCGTGAAGCCGGCGCCGGACTCCTGGGCGGTCGTCTGGGGCGGCGACGAGAGCCAGCCCTACAAGGGCAAGATCACCGCAT
>DASUQG010000003.1:0-2672 GCA_036280695.1 Thermoleophilaceae bacterium | reverse complement strand
AGCGCCGCAGGTCGACGGTCGCGCTGTAGTGCGTGGTCTCGGTCCCCGCCACCTGCTCGTGGCCCTCGTCGCGCACGTCGCCGCTCACCGCCCTCAGCATCTTCAGCTGCTCGGCCGCGCTCTGGCCCAACTGTCCCGATGCGCCGAGGTCGAGCCCGAAGCTCGACATCGCGCGCTTCATGTCGACCTTCATCCACTTCTTGCCCCCAAGCGCCGCGCCGAGCAGGTCCGAGCGGATGTACATGGTGAGGTCGTCGGAGACCACCTCCATGGTCCCGAAGGTCGCCATGTCGAAGTTGAGGTGACCCCGGCCGGTGCTGGCATCCTCCACGCCGCTGCCGTTCATAACGAGCGGCTGGGCGAGGCCGGCGCCCTCCCTCCGCATCGAGTAGACGACCTCGGCGCCGCCGGCCGCCTGGGTGTTTCGGACGGCTGTGGCGAAGGGCGAGGAGTCGGCCGCTCCTCCGCAGCCGCTGAGCAGAGTAAGCGCGAGTAGCGCAAGCAGGTATCGGCGCATGGAGCGTGTATCGGCCAGCGGGGTCATTTCAGCAGCCTCGAGAGCCGCCGGTCCTTCAATATTCGTCCACCGGTCTGCTCCTCGGGGCAGTAACACATCACGTAGTCCTTGAAGTGGATCGCCTCGATGCGGGTACCGCAGCGGGGGCAGTCCTCGCCGGCGCGGCGATGCACCTGGAGCGGCATCGGCAGCTTGTCGGGCACCGTATCGCCGATCACCTGCTCGTAGTGCTCCAGCGCGCCACCGAGCACGTCGTCGCAGGCGGCGTGCAGCGCCTCGATCTCCGCCGGCTCGAGGTCGGAGCCCTTCTGAAACGGGGACAGCCGGGCCGTCCAGAGCAGCTCGTCCACCCACGAGCGCCCGATCCCCGCGATGGTGCGCTGGTCGCGCAGCAGCGGGTGGAGATGGCGCGGCTGGGCGAGCAGCTCGGTGAACTGGTCGAGCGCAGGCACCGGGTGGGCATTCGGCCCGAGGCCCGCCACGGCGTCGTCCGCGCTGACGGCGTCCGCGCGCAGCAGCTTTGCCCAGGCTCGCTGCTGGGTGCCGAACTCGCGCAGCCGCAGCTCGCGGCCGTCCTCCAGGCGTACCAGCACGCGCGAGGCGCGGTCGCGCAGCGACGCCCTCGCGTCGAACAGCTGAAGCCGCCCCGCAGACATCAGGTGGATCAAGAGCGTGAGGTCGCCAGCCTCGACGGCGAGCATCTTCCCGATCCGCCGCACGCCGTCGAGATCGCGCCCCACGAGCGCCTCGAGCGGCGGGTCGAACGTCTTGAGTGCCACGAGCCCCGGCGCCAGGGCCGACTCCACGCGCGCGCCCGTCAGCCCCGCCGTCAGGCGGCGCGCAGTGATCTCGACCTCGGGCAACTCGGGCACGCGTCAAGACTAGGCTGAGCGCTGTGAAAGTCTCCATCGCAGCCGACGAGCGCACCGGCGTGGCCGAGGCCGTGGTGGACGAGCTGCGCCGCCGCGGCCACGAGCCGATCCTGCACGGCGCGCTGAGCGACGGGGAGCGCGACGACTGGGCCTGGGCCAGCGAGGCCGCCGCCCGCGACGTCGCCGAGGGCCGCGCGGAGCAGGGCATCGTCTGCTGCTGGACCGGGACGGGCGCCTCGATCGCGGCCAACAAGGTTCCCGGCGTCCGCGCCGCGCTCTGCGGCGACGCGGAGACCGCCCGCGGCGCGAGGAAGTGGAACGACGCGAACGTGCTGGCGCTGTCGCTCCGCACCACGAGCGACGCGCTCTTGGCCGAGATCCTCGACGGTTGGTTCGAGGGCGCGGCGAGCGCCGAGGCCGAGGACGTGGCGAATGTGCGCCACGTCGATGAGATCGGCCGCTAGGCGGCGGCCGGAGCGCCTAACTGCAGCGGTGAAGGGGTGGCATTCCGTCGAGTCGGTCACAGCCGCCGCCTTCCACCGACTGTCCTGTTTTTGGCCGACTGTGTCGGCCCTAGGCAGGATGGTCCCTCTCCTCAATGCTGTAGTTCGGGCACCCGGCCGCTCAGCGGATCACGAACGAGTTCCGCCGCGTGATCTTCTTGTCGAAGTCGTCGACGACCGTCAGCACGCCGCGGTAGCTGCCGCGCTTCAGGCGACGCACCGTGAAACTGCGGGCGCCGGCGGCCAGGCGGCCGCGTCGGACCGTTCGGCGCGATGGGCCCCGGAGTCGGTAGGTGACCGTTGCGGGCTCGTTTAGCCGGAAGCTGAGCGTCACTCGGTTCCCCCGGCGCCTCGTCCTGAAGTTGTCGAGGGTGTCCGAGACCGTGTCCGTGCCCACCTGGACGACGCCCTTCATGAACGTCTGGTGCGGCACGCAGACGTACTGGTAGCGGCCGGGCGTCTGGAAGGTGTGCGCGAAGGTCGACCCGGCGGCATTGGTGCCCTCGGACCCCGAGTTCCAGGACTCGGGCTGCCCCCTAGTGCTCTTGCTGGTGTGGCCGTCCACGTTGAAGTGCCAGGTGACCGAGTCGCCAACGGCGATGTGAGGCTCAGGCGGCTCGAACGTGAAGTTGTTGGTGGCGTCGACCCTCCAGTCGAACGCCGCCGCCGGCGACGCGAGCACGAGCGGGGTCAACAGGGCCAGGGGGATCAGGAGACGCAGGGGTCGCATTGGGCGCGAAGCTTAGACCGGTGAACAGCCGCTCTCTGAGCGAGACTGCG
>DASUQG010000002.1:0-4623 GCA_036280695.1 Thermoleophilaceae bacterium | reverse complement strand
GCCGCAGGAGATCTCGCCGTCGTCGTCGAGCTCCGTGCGCTGGCAGGACGTGGAGGGGGTCGAGGAGGCAAAGGACGAGCTGCGCGAGGTCGTGGAGTTCATGCGCGACCCGAAGCGCTTCAAGCGGCTCGGCGCCAAGGTGCCCAAGGGCATCCTGCTGCACGGCCCGCCCGGCACCGGCAAGACGCTGCTCGCCAAGGCGGTGGCGAACGAGTCAAACGCGCGCTTCTTCGCCCAGTCCGCGTCCTCGTTCGTCGAGATGTTCGCCGGCCTCGGTGCGGCGCGCATCAGGCGGCTGTTCCGCCAGGCCCGCAAGGCCGCGCCGGCGATCGTGTTCATCGACGAGCTCGATGCCGTCGGCTCGACCCGCGGCAACGACATCTCCGGCGAGAAGGACCAGACGCTGAACCAGCTGCTCGTGGAGCTCGATGGTTTCGCAGGCAGCGAGAACGTCGTGGTGATCGCCGCCTCGAACCTGCTCGAGAAGCTAGACCCCGCGTTGCTGCGGCCGGGCCGCTTCGACCGCCAGATCCTCGTCACGCCGCCCGACCTGAAGGGCCGCCGCAACATCCTCGTCGTCCACACGCGCGGCAAGCCGCTGGCCGACGACGTGGACCTCGAGGTCGTGGCGCGCCAGACGAGCGGCATGACCGGTGCCGACCTCGCCAACATCTGCAACGAGGCCGCGATCTTCGCCGGGCGGGACCACCGCGAGTACCTGCTCACGCGCGACTTCGAGGCCGCGCTCGAGCGAGTGGTCGCGGGAATGCAGTCACGCCGCGTGATCACCGACCACGAGAAGAAGGTGGTCGCCTATCACGAGGCCGGGCACGCGCTCTGCTCGGAAATGCTGCCGTCGGTGCAGAAGGTGCACCGCATCTCGATCATCCCGCGCGGCCGCGCGCTGGGCTACACGCTGAACCTCCCCGAGGAGGACCGCTACCTGAAGTCGAGGGAGGAGCTGCTCGACTACATGGTCGTCCTGCTCGCCGGCCGCGTGACCGAGCACATCATCTTCGGCCAGATCACAACCGGTGCCTCCGACGACCTCCACAAGGTCCACGAGATCAGCCGCTCGATGGTCACGCAGTACGGCATGGGCACCGAGCTCGCATCGAAGCAGCTCCCGGCCGACGACTACTCGATGTCCGATCACACCCGCCGCGTGATCGACGAGGAGCAGCAGTACCTGACGGACCTCGCCCACCGGCGCGCCATGAAGATCGTGGGCGAGAACCGCGAGCTGCTCGAGGCGCTCGCTCAGACGCTGCTCGAGAACGAGGTCCTCGAGCGCGAGGACATCACGCGACTGGTGGCGGAGCACCGCGGCACCCCCGCGCTGGCCGGCAAGGAGCGCTTCGCCCCGCTGCTGGAGCCGGGTGCGGCCACGGTGGCCGCCTCGAAGCCGCTAGAGGGTCAGCCGGGCGACGACTCGCCCTCGTAGTAGTCCACCTCGTCGTCCCTCCGAAACCAGACGCGCAGGCCGCCGCCGTCGGGCCGGCGCTCGAACGCGCCGATCTTGCCCGAGTCGGGCTGGAGGACCACGTCGGGCTCGCCGCACGGGCTGAACGCCAGGAATCGCACCGGCTCGTCCGTGCGGTTCACGATCTGGTGCGCCCCCTGCTCCCCGCGCGGGAACGAGACCACCTCGCCCTGGTCGAGCTCCCGCCAGCCCTCCGGCGTGCGCAGGCTGGGCGTGCCGCGCAGGACGACGACGAGCTCCTCCTCGGTCAGGTGCGCGTGGTAGGGATAGGCGGCCTCTCCCGGCGGGACCTCCCACAGGCTGGCGCCCAGCCGTTCGGCTCCGGCCTGACGGCTGATGCGGGCCCGCTGGGCGCGAAAGCCGTCGTGCTGGCGCTGCTCGTCGAAGTTCGGGCGTTCGATGTTCACCATGGTGCGTATTCTGCTCACCGCATGTTCGGACACATCGATCACATAGGGGTGGCCGTCGAGGATCTCGACGAAGCCATCGCGCTCTACGGCGAGCGGCTTGGCATGCCACTCGAGCATCGCGAGACGGTGGAGGCGCAGGGCGTCGAGGCGGTGCTGCTCGGCGTGGGTGAGGGCCACGTGGAGCTGCTGCAGCCGCTCGGCCCGGAAACCGCGGTCGCGAGGTTCCTCAGGCGGAACGGCCCCGGTCTTCACCACGTGGCGTACGGGACGGACGACATCGAGTCGGCCATCGAGTCCGTGCTAGCCGCGGGCCTGCGGCTGATCGACGAGCAGCCCCGCCTCGGCATCCGCGGCAGTCGCGTGGCGTTTCTGCACCCGAAGTCGACCGGCGGGGTACTCACCGAGCTGGTCGAGCCCCCGGAGGGGCACTGATGGCGGACACCCCACGACGTATCGAGGTCGGCTTCCAGGGCGGGCAGTCGCTGCCCGTCCGGGTGGCGCAGGACGTCTACGACGCCCTTCGAAAGGCGCTCGCCGACTCTGGCTCGGACCGCTGGTTCGAGCTCACCACCGAGGACTCGGACGTCTACGTCGACCTCTCTCAGGTCGTCTACGTCAGGCTCGACACCGAAGATCACCGGGTCGGCTTTTAGGTCTTGCGCCCGCTCGCCGCGCTGGATCTCAGGCTGCTGCGCCTGCTGCGGACGCGCGGGCACACGCCCGCTGTCGAGGCGGCCGTGTTGCGGCTCGCGCAGGCCGGTGAGAACGGGCTGCTCTGGTACGTCATCGCGCTTGTCGGCGTTGCGCTCGGGGGCCGCCGGCGGCGTCAGGCGTACTTCCGAGCGGTGAAGATCGTGCTCGCCACGCTGGTGGCGAACACGGTGGTCAAGCAGACCGTCCGGCGAGCGCGGCCGGTGCTCGAGGAGGAGCTGCCCGCGCTGACCCCGGTGCTCTCGGGTCGCTCGTACCCGTCGGCCCATTCATCGACCTCCTTCGCCGGCGCGCGTGCGCTCTCGGCGGCGGGCATGCCGGCCGCGCCGCTCTACGCCGTTGCTGTGGCGATGGCGCTGTCGCGCCCGTACCTCGGCGTGCACTACCCGTCCGACATCGCGGCCGGGGCGCTGCTGGGCGACGCGATGGGCCGCCTGATGACGCCATGAAGATCGGCATCGTCGGGATGCCGAACGCGGGCAAGTCGTCCCTCTTCAACGCGCTCACGCGGGCGGGCGCGCAGGCGGCGAACTACCCGTTCACGACCGTCGAGCCGAACGTGGCGGTGGTCGGCGTGCCGGACGACCGGCTCGAGCGGGTGGCCGAGACCATCGGCGCGCGGCCGATCGTCCACGAGACGATCCAGTTCCACGACATCGCCGGGCTCGTGCGCGGCGCGCACCAGGGCGAGGGGCTCGGCAACAAGTTCCTTGCGAACATCCGCGAGACCGACGCGATCCTGCACGTGGTTCGAGTGCACGACGACGCACAGGTGGTGCACCCCGAGGGGCGCGTGGACCCGCTGGCGGACGCCGAGGCGATCGAGACGGAGCTGCTGTTCGCGGACCTCGAGCAGGCCGAGCGGCGGCTCGAGCGGGTGTCGAAGCAGGCGAAGTCGCTCGACAAGGTGGCCATCGCCGAGGAGGCGTGGCTTCGGCGGGTGGTCGAGGCGCTGCGTGAGGGGCGCGCCGTACGGACCGTGCCGGAGCCGGCTGACGCGCCCGGGGCGTTGACGAGGCTGTCGGCGCTCACGGCGAAGCCCGAGTTGTTCGTGGCGAACGTCGCGGAGGGCGAGCCGCTCGAGCCGCCTGCGGCGCTGGCGGCGCACGCGGAGGAGCGCGGCGCCCGGGCGGCGGCGGTAAGCGCCCGCCTCGATGCGGAGCTCTCAGAGCTCGACGACGACGAGGCCGCCGCGATGCGCGACGAGCTCGGCGTGACCGAATCCGGCCTCGAGACCGTGATCCGCGAGGCCTTCTCGCTGCTCGACCTGATCCAGTTCTTCACGGCCGGCCAGGACAAGGAGGCCCGCGCCTGGGCGATCCCGCGCGGCACGCGCGCCCGCGCCGCGGCCGGATCGATCCACACGGACATGGAGCGCGGTTTCGTGGCCGCGGAGATCACACCCTGGGACGCCCTGGTGGAGGCGGGCGGCTACGCGCCGGCCCGCGAGCGGGCCCTGACGCGCGTGGAGGGGCGCGACTACGTGATGCAGGACGGCGACGTGGCGACCTTCCGCTTCACGCCGTCGTGAACTCCCGCCGCGGCTAACTGCAGCATTGAAGGCGGCCCCAGCCCCTCCGAGCCGGCATTTCGGTGGCAGAAATCGTCCGATATGTGGCCTTGCTGCCAACGGCCGCGGCGGCGATCATGGGCACATGCGACGTGTCGTGATCGTGGCGTTTCCGGGTGTCCAGACGCTTGACGTGACCGGGCCGGCCGAGGTGCTGCGAGCCGCGACCAAGCTCCACCCGCCCGGCTACGAGCTCACGGTCGTGGCGCCGGAGGAGGGACCGCTCCGCACCTCGACGGTGACGATCGCACCCGACCTACCCCTCAGTGCATGTCGTTTCCCGATCGACACCCTCATCGTCGCCGGCGGCACCGGCACCCGCCGCGCCGAGGACGACGAGGCGCTGATCGCGTGGCTGCGAAGGGCCGCGAGGCGCTCGCGGCGCGTGACCTCCGTCTGCACCGGCGCCTTCCTGCTCGCGCGAGCCGGGCTGCTCGACGGTCGCCGCG
>DASUQG010000001.1:0-5945 GCA_036280695.1 Thermoleophilaceae bacterium | reverse complement strand
GTGGCGGTCGAAGAGCTGGGCGCGCCGCAGCGTGGGGAAGACCTGCTCCGCGAGCTCGAGATGCACGTGTCCCTGGCGCCCGCAGCCGAGGATGCCGATCGCCTCCACCGGCCCCTCGGCGAGCGCGCGGATGCCGAGCATGCTCGCCGCCGCGGTGCGGACCTCGGTGATCCAGGTCGCGTCCATCACGGCCAGCGGCCGGCCGCTGCCCGCGTCGGACAGCAGGAGCAGGCCGTGGATGTAGGGAATGCCGAGCGGCTGGTTGCTCGGGTAGCCCGCAACCCACTTGAGCCCCACCGCGTCGGAGTCGGACAGGTAGGCGGGCATCGCATGGATGAACGCGTCGTCGCGCGGATGGACCCCTATCTTCGGCGGCATCTCGACGTCGCCCGCGCGTTTCGCGCGAAACGCGGCCTCGAGGATCTCGATCACCTCCACGCCGCTGAGGCCGACGGCCTCCACGTCGGCGCGGCTCAGGTAGCGGACGGGGTCGCCGGGCATCGGCGGAGCGTATTCGCCCGCACCAGCGGTCAGACTGCGCGCGTGCGAGTCCTGTTCAGCTCCACCCGCGGTGCCGGCCATTTCAATCCGCTCGTCCCCTTCGCCAACGCCTTCGTGCGTGCGGGGCACGAGGTGCTGGTGGCCGGGCCACCGGATCTGGCCGCGCCCGTCGAGGCTGCGGGCTTTCGGTTCTGGCAGTTCGAACCGCCGCCCGAGGACGAGCTCGGCCCGGTCTGGGGCCGCGTGCCGGAACTTCCGCCCGAGGAGGCGAACGAGGTCGTCGTGGGGGAGATCTTCGGGCGGCTCAACACCACGGCCGCGCTGCCGCGACTTCTGGACGCGTTCGAGGAGTGGCAACCGGACGCCGTGCTGCGCGACCCCAACGAGTACGGCTCGGCCCTCGCGGCCGAGCTGCACGGCATCCCGCACGCGCGCGTGGCCATCAGCCTGGCGTCGGTGGAGGAGCTCGGCACCGGCATCGCAGCCGGCGCGGTCGACTCGATCCGTCGGACGCAGGGGCTCGCGGCCGACCCGGGCGGGGATCTCCTGCGGCGCTCTCCCTGGCTGAGCACCTTCCCCGAATCACTGGACGAGGGCGCCCAGCCGGACACGCGCCGGTACCGCGACCCGGCCTGGGACCAGCCGCCCGGCGAGCTCCCGGACTGGTGGCCCGGTCGCGATTCCGAGCCGCTCGTCTACGTGACCTTCGGCAGCGTGGCGGGCAGCTTCCCGCAGGCTCTGCCGGTCTACGGCGTGGCGCTGCGGGCCGTGGCCGACCTGCCCATGCGCGTCCTCCTCACCGTCGGCCGCGATCTGGACCTCGACGCCCTGCCCGAAGCGCCGGACAACACGAGGATCGAGCGCTGGGTGCCGCAGCAGGACGTGCTCGGGCACGCCGCCGCGGCCGTGGTCCACGGCGGCACGGGGTCCACGCTCGGCGCGCTGGCCGCGGGCGTGCCGCTCGTGGTGGTGCCGCTCTTCGCCGACCAGCCCCAGAACGCCCGCCGGGTTGCCGAAGTGGGCGCGGGCCTCGCCGTCGAGCCCAACCGAGAGGACGTGGGCGCGACCGCGCGCCCGCTGCGGGACGCCATCGAGAGCGTCCTCAGCGAGCCGTCCTACGGGGAGCGGGCGCGGGCGCTCGCCGACGAGCTGCGCGCGGAGCCACCCGTGGACGAGGCGGTGCCCCTGTTCGAACGCTCCGGACGCAGCTAAGCTCAACTGTTTGGCCACTGACCCCCTTCACAACGAGCCGGTCCCCGCCTCCGGGCAGGTATGGCTCCTTGACGACAACCCGCGCGAGCCGGAGATCGTCTTCGATTTCCCCTTCCACGAGGACCTGAACGAGGCCGTCAAGGAGCTGCCGAGGCGCTGGTTCGACTGGCGCCGCAAGCATTGGCGCGTGCCCGCGCACCCGCGCGTGGCCAAGGCAGTCGAGGCCCTGCTGGTGCAGTTCCCCGACCTCGTCCCGAGCCCTGAGGTGCTGGCCTGGCTGAGCGACTCGGACCGCTGGCGAGCTATCTGCACGGTGGTCGCCCGCGACGGCCGCGGGCACTTCCTCGTGCGGACGCTCCAGGGCGACGCGCCGGCCGAGCTCGAGGACGCGACCGAGGCGGGCGACGGGCGCGTGCTGCTCCCCTTCGCCGCCGAGAGCGCGGAGCTTGTGCAGCAGCTCGAGGGCCTACGGCTCGACGACCTGGCGCGCATGTGCGCGCGCGAGCTTCGCGAAGGTCACAGCCCCGCGCCTGCCGAGCTGACCGTCCAGATGGGCGACGACGGCGAGCCGCACCTCACGCTGTTCCACGTCTGGGATCGCACACCGGCGACCGACTTCAGGGAGCTGTCCGAGTCTCACCCGGTGCACCGGCCGGGGCGCTTCTTCCTGCGCGACGCGCCCTGGGGCGTGGCCGTGCCCGCCGACCCCGCGCTGGCACCGCAGCTGGCGGAGTTCGTGGAGGCCCACCCCGACGTGCTCCTTGAGGAGCCAGCGCAGGAGCTGATCGACGAGCTGGTGGCGGAGTACGAGCGCGCCTCCGAGACCGTGGCGCTCTCGTACGCCGAGGACGCCGAGCTCCAAGACCTTCCGCTCGGCGGGGAGCTGCACCCCTTCCAGCGCGCGGGCGTGCGCTACGCCCTCGCGCGCAGGCGCACCTTCATCGCCGACGAGCAGGGCCTCGGCAAGACCGTGCAGGCTCTGGCCACGCTCGAGGCCGACGGGGCATTTCCCGCCGTGGTCGTGTGCCCGGCGAGCATGAAGCTCGTCTGGGAGCGCGAGACCCAGCACTGGCTCCCGCACCGGAGCGTGGCCGTGCTGGACGGGCGCACCGACTCGACCTGGACCGACGAGACGCGCGCCGCCGAGATCGTCGTCCTCAACTACGACATCCTCGACTGGCACTCCGACACGCTGGCCGCCATGGAGCCGCGCGCGCTCATCCTTGACGAGTCGCACTACGTGAAGAACGCGCGTGCCGCGCGCACGAAGGCGGCCCTCGAGCTGGCCGGGCGACTACCGGAGGACGCCCTGCGGCTCGGCCTCACGGGCACGCCGATCCTGAATCGCGCCGAGGAGCTCGTCTCCCAGCTGCGCGTGCTGGGGCGCCTGCGCGACTTCGGCAGCGGCGCCCGCCTCACGCGCCGCTTCCGCGCCGCCGGCAGCGACGACCGCCTGCACTGGAACCTGCGCGCGCACTGCTATGTGCGCCGGACGAAGAAGCAGGTGCTGCCGCAGCTGCCGGCCAAGCGCCAGGACACCGTGCCGGTGCTGCTCTCGAACGAGCACGAGTACCGCCTCGCGGAGCGCGACGTGATCGCGTGGCTCCAGACGCTGCCGCTCGACCTGCGCTCGATCGACGCCAAGGTGGCCGCCGCCCTTCGCGCCGAGCAGCTCGTGCGGCTCAACCACCTGCGCCAGCTGGCCGCGCGCGGCAAGCTGCCCACCGCGCTCGCCTGGATCGCCGACTTCCTCGAGTCCGGCGAGCCGCTCGTGGTGTTCGCGGAGCACATCGCCACCCAGAAGGCGGTCATGGAGCGATTCCCGCGGGCCGCTCACATCCTGGGGGCGGACTCCGCCTCGACCAGGCAGCGGGCGGTGGACGCGTTCCAGAGCGAGGACGGGCCGCAGCTGATCGTGTGCTCGCTCAAGGCGGCCTCTCAGGGCATCACGCTGACGCGCGCCTCGAACGTGGCGTTCCTCGAGCTCGACTGGACGCCCGCCCGACACGACCAGGCCGAGGACCGGCTCCACCGGATCGGCCAGGACAGCGCCGTGACCGCCTGGTACCTGCTGGCGCCGGACACCATCGACGAGACGATGGCCGAGCTGCTCCAGCGCAAGCGCAGCCTGATCGACGCCGTCACCGACGGCCAGGTCCGCGATTCGGAGCGCCTGGTCGACGCGGTCGCGCGCGAGCTCAGGAACCGGCCCTACCGGCACCTGCGCGTGGTGGCCTAGGGCCAGGGCGCGACCTTCGCGCGTCTACGATGCGCGCCCATGAGGTCGGAGGAGCTCGTGTCCGCGCTGGTGGCGATCGACTCGGTGAATCCGGACCTCGTGCCGGGCGGGGCGGGGGAGGCCGAGATCGCGGAGTTCGTTGCCGCGTGGCTGGGCGAGGCCGGCCTCGACGTCGAGGTGGACGAGGCGGCGCCCGGCCGGCCGAGCGTCGTGGCGGTGGCCCGCGGCACCGGTGGCGGGGCCTCGCTGATGCTGAACGCGCACATGGACACGGTCGGCGTCGAGGGGATGGAGCGCCCGTTCGAG
Source organism: Thermoleophilaceae bacterium (assembly GCA_036280695.1). Classification (GTDB taxonomy): domain Bacteria; phylum Actinomycetota; class Thermoleophilia; order Solirubrobacterales; family Thermoleophilaceae; genus JACVRW01. The sequence goes on along the minus strand of DASUQG010000001.1, from coordinate 1,687 downwards.
CCCGTGGTGCGCGACGGCCGCCTCTACGGGCGCGGCGCGTACGACATGAAGGCGAGCCTCGCGGCGTGCATGCTCGCCGCGCGTCGTGTGGCGACCGAGGAGCTGTCCGGCGACGTGATCGTGGCCGCCGTGGCCGACGAGGAGTACGCCAGCATCGGGATGCAGTCCGTGCTCGCGAGCCGAGGCGCCGACCACGCGATCGTGACCGAGCCGACCGGACTGCGGGTCTGCGTTGCGCACAAGGGCTTCGTATGGGCGGAGATCGAGACCGAGGGGCGGGCGGCGCACGGGTCCCGCCCCGCGGAGGGGGTCGACGCGATCACACGCATGGCTCCTGTGCTCGGGCGGCTCGCCGAGCTCCAGGCGAAGCTCGACGCGGTTCCCGGGCACGAGCTCGTGGGCCCCGGATCGGTGCACGCCTCGCTGATCGAGGGCGGGCAGGAGCTCTCGAGCTACCCCGCCCGCTGCCGGCTCTCGCTGGAGCGTCGCACGGCTCCGGGGGAGAGCGCCGACGACTTCGCGCGCGAGTGCGACGCGCTCGTGGACGGGGTGCCCGGCGCCGAGGTGCGCATGGGCCTGGTGCGGCCGCCGTTCGCCGTGGATCCGGAGGCCGAGGTCGTGCAGGCGGTGAGCCGGGCGGCGGAGGCAGTGACCCGGCGCGCACCGGAGGTGTGCGGGGAGACGTACTGGATGGACGCGGCGTTGATCCAGGCCGCCGGCATCCAGACGGTCGTGTTCGGCCCGGGCGGGGCGGGAGCCCACGCGGTGGACGAGTGGGTCGACCTCGCGAGCGTCGACGCCTGCAGCGATTCGCTCGTGGAAGCTGCACGATATCTGTGCGTCTAACTAGCTTTTCTCCCCCCGGGGTAGATAGCCGGCATGCGCGGGGTACGTGCACCGCTGGTAATGCTGCTCGCGGTTGGGGCGGCGGTCATGGGGGCCACTCCAGCGGGCGCCCCCGCGCAGTTTTCTGACTCGAATCCGCTCGAGGGAGTGCGCCTCTACGTGGACACGGAGTCGCCCTCCTGGCAGCAGTGGCAGGCGTACGACCGCTCCGGACAGCAGGCGAAGGCGGACCTGATCTGGAAGATCGCGCGTGAGCCCCGGGCGATGTGGCTCGGCCGCTTCACGCGGCCGAACTTCCACGGGAAGGTGCGGCGCCTGATCGACGCCGCGGTGGCGGACGGCTCGGTGCCGCTCTTCACCGTCCTGCGGGCGCAGTCCACGGGATGCGGGGCGAGCTACGACGGAGGTGGGTCGGCCGAGGACGAGCGCACGCGCGCCTGGTACGACGACCTCGCGAGGGCGATTGGCAGCGACCGGGTGGTGATCGCCTTCGAGCCGGATTCGCTCGGCACGATCGACTGTCACGCGCGCAGTCGCCGGGACGACCGCATCCGCCTGCTCCGCTACGGCGTCAGCGTCCTCGCCCAGCTGCCGAACGCGACGATCTATATCGAGGCCACCGCCTCCGACTGGGAGCCGGCCAGGCGGGTCGCCAAGCTGCTCCGGGCCGTCGGCGTCGCCAAGGTGCGCGGGTTCATGCTGAACGCGACCCACTACGACTGGACGAGCAACAACATCCGCTTCGGGCTCGAGGTCTCGCGCCGGACGGGTGGCAAGCACTTCGTGATCAACACCGCCGAAAACGGCCGCGGGCCGGTCCATTACCGCCTCCCGAACGGAC